>JADHXT010000223.1 GCA_016782825.1 Candidatus Brocadiia bacterium
AGCCGGCCGCGCGGCGGCCAGCTTCTCGCGCGCCTCGCCGCTCAGCTCGCGCAGGGCGCCGTAGTCGATGCCATCGGGAATCGGCCGGGCTTCCATACGCTTGAAGCGCTCGATGTCGCTCGTCTGGCGCCGGATGTAGCCGGCGTATTTCACCTCGATCTCCACCTGCTCCTTCACGGCCTCGGGCAGGTTCCTGGCGGCGAGTTCGGTGTCGACAGCCTCGATGTCGGCGAAGCCGTTCTCGGGCCGCCGCAGCAGCCGCAGCAGCGACACGCCGGCGGAGCGACTCCGGGTGATGTAGTCGTGCGTGTCGGCAATCGCCTGTTCCTTGGCCTGGAGCTTCGCCCACATGGCATCGTCCACCAGCCCGATGCGGCGAGCGATGGGCATGAGGCGTCGGTCCGCATTGTCCTGCCGCAGCAGCAGGCGATACTCGGCGCGCGACGTGAACATGCGATACGGCTCGGGCGGGTTGAGCGTCACGAGATCGTCGATCAGCACGCCGACATATGCCTCGTCGCGGCCGAGCACGAGTGGCTCGTCGTCGCGCGCGGAGAGTGCGGCGTTGATGCCGGCCATGAGGCCCTGTGCGGCGGCCTCCTCGTAGCCCGACGTGCCGTTGATCTGGCCGCCGAGGAACAGGCCTCGCAGCCGCTGGGTCTCCAGCGATGGCTTGAGCTGATAGGGCGGCACGAAGTCGTAGGCGATGCCGTAGCCGTAGCGGACGATCTCGGCGCGTTCCAGTCCTTCCACGCTGCGCACCATCTCTTCCTGCGCGTCGGGCGGCAGGGTGTTGAACAGGCCGTTGGCATAGACCTCGAGGGTCTCGGTGCCCTCGGGCTCGAGGAAGAGCTGGTGCGAGGTCTTCTCGGGGAACCGCAGCACCTTGGCCTCGATGGACGGGCAATAGCGCGGCACGGCGCCGACGGCCCTGCCGCTCATCTCGGCGGAGCGGTGCAGATGGGCGCGCACGATCGCGTGTGTCCGCTCGTTGGTGTGGGCGATGTGGCACGAGACGCTGGGCCGCTCGATGCGGTGGGTGGTGAAGGAGAAGGGCCGCGGCGGGTCGTCGCCTGGCTGGGCCTCCAGCACGCCGTAGTCGATGGTGGCGCCGTGAAGGCGAGGCGGGGTGTTGGTGGTCAGGCGCCCCACCTCGAAGCCGAGCTCGCGCAGGTGCTCGCTCACGCCCAGGCCCGCCGGCTCCGCCGCGCGTCCCGCCTGCTCCTCGAACTGGCCCAGGTGCACCGTGCCGTTGAGGAACGTGCCTGTGGTGAGCACCACCGTGCGGCCGCGGTACTCCACGCCCATCGCGTCGACCACGCCGGCCACGCGGCCGCCGTCGACGAGCAGCCTCCGCACGCTGCCCTGCCGTAGGCAGAGACCGGGCTGCCGCTCGATGCGAAACTTCATGGTCCGCGAGTAGAGCCAGCGGTCGGCCTGGGCGCGCGGCGAGTGCACGGCCGGGCCGCGGCCGCGGTTGAGCATGTGGAAGTGGATGCCCGTCTGGTCGATCGCCTGCCCCATGGCGCCGCCGAGGGCGTCGATCTCGCGGACGAGTTGGCCCTTGGCCATGCCGCCGATGGCGGGGTTGCACGACATCTTGGCGACGGTGTCGAGATTGAGGCTCACGAGCAACGTGCGCGCGCCCAGCCGCGCCGCGATGAGCGCGGCTTCGCAGCCGGCGTGTCCCGCGCCGACGACAATGACGTCGAAAAGATCGTGGGTCATTTCTTTCGGATGCATTCTCTGCTTCTGTCGCTGTCCGCTGTGGAAGCTGGGCTCGGTTCGCTAACTGGAGAGGCCACAGGTGACCCGCACCGGCGTGCGTCGTCCCACGCCGAGCACATCGGCGGCGGAGCCCGCGTTGGCCGAGATCTCGAGCAGCCCTCCACTGCCGATGACGGCGAGCAGGTCGCCGACGCTCACTTCCGCATACGTGCGTTGCACGCCGCTGATCTCCTCGGAGGCGATGTAGACGTGCAGCCCTTCGCCGCACGGCGTGCCGAGGGCCTCGAGGTCCTCGCGTGAAATGTTGGTCACCAGGTTGCCGAAGCGGTCCACGTGCACCACCACGCCGGCCACCGTGCCCGGCTCGATGGCAGGCATCGCCACATCCACGCGCTTCCAGTCGTCCACCGGCGGCCCCATCGTCTCCAGCGGCACGCCCAGGGTGAGGTGCGCGGCCACGGGGGCAAACACGTCGCGGCCGTGGAAGGTCATGCTCACGGGGTGGCGGAAGTAATCCGCGTTGCTCACGCTGATGGTTCGCCCCGGCTCCTTGCCGCGGAAGACGACGCTAAGCAATCCGTTGTCGGGGGCCATGAGGATGTGGCCGCCGAACTCCGCGGCCAGAATCCGCCGCTCGCTGCCCACGCCGGGGTCCACGATCGCCACGTGCACGGTGCCGGCGGGGAAGCAGCGGAAGGCGCCGGCCAGCACGTAGCCCGCGTCGGCGATGTCGTGCGGCGGCACATCGTGCGAGATATCCACGAGCTGCACATCGGGGTTCACGCTCAGCGCGGCGCCTCGGGTGGCTCCCACGTAGGGGTCGGTGGTGCCGAAATCGCTGAGCAACGTGATGCAGCCGCGGCTCATGGCGCGTCTCCGGGCGTGCCCTGCTGTGCCACGGCCTGCGCCGTGCTCGACTGGAGCACCAGGATCTCGGGATTCACGTAGCACATGTCCTCGGGGTAGCCGGCCAGGTCGACGGCTCGGCCCAGCAGACGCAGCGGCACGCGGTACTCCTGCCACACCACATAGTCGATGGAGCGCACCAGCACGTCGTACCAAAACTCGTCGGCAAAGCACTGAATCGTGCCTTGGCTTAGTATTGTACCATATTGCAGGCCGCTGGTCACAAAGTAGTCGGGGCGCAGGAGCCGCAGGCGCGCCAGGTCGTGCGGATCGGCGTTGGGCGAGTCCTCCAACACGACCAAGCGGTATCGTGCCGGGTCGAGTGGCGGCATCTCGAACTGCCATGGCCACTTGCTCATCCCCACGGTGGAACCGGGGCGGACCTGCCTCGCGATGTCCTCGCCGGCGATGGTGCGCACGTTGTCCCGCGCGTAGAGCTGCGACCAGGCGACGGTCATCGCCACAGGCCACGCCATCAGCAGCGCCAGCGCAGTCGCCCCGACGGCCACCCGCACGCGGCGCGACGCCACGAACTCGTGCAGCCCCTGCGCGCTGTGAGTCAGGGCGCGCGCGCACAGGAGCGCCAGACACGGCAGCACGGGCACGTAGTAGCGCGAGTAGGTGCGCCCGTCGAAGGCCACCACCGCTGCCCATGCCGCCAGCCAGGCGAGGAGCAACAGGTCGTCCTCCTCGTGCCGCCCGATGGCGAGCAACACGCTGAGACACGCCACCACGGCCAGTGGCCACGTGACCAGTGCCGGCAGCATCGCGAACCAGTGCAGGAAGAGCCCCGCGGGCGAGAGCCGCGCCAGCATGCCCCCGGCCGACACGTGCCCCGTCTCCGAACGGAAATCCGCGAGGAAATTGCCCAGGTTCGCCACGTGGTACGGGCAGACGACGGCAAAGACCACAAGCATCACCAGCAGGGCCACCGCCGACCCCCACGCGATGGTACTGCGCTTGCCTGGGTGGTGGCGCAGGCTGATGGCGCCGGCGAGCGGAATCATCGGCCACAGCACGACGGCGAAGTACTGGAAGCCCACACACGCGCCGGCCGCCACGCCGGCCAGCACGTACCACCGCGTCTTCCACACGTGGGCAATCTCGCGGCAGCACGCGAACAGCAGCACGGCGGCCAGTGCCGCACAGGTGTTGCGGGTCAGGTTGTGGCTGTGCACGCCGTAGGCCGGCATGGCCGCCAGCAGCACCATGGCCAGCACCCCCATCCAGCCGCCGCCCAGGCGCCACACCGCCAGCAGCGCCGCTGCCGCCGCCAAGAGGGTGAGCAGGCGGCCCGCCACGTAGAGCCGTCCCATCTCGTCGGGGTGCTCGAAGTAGAACTCGATGTTTCGCTCCAGCCGCACCCGCCCGAGCACCGAGCCCAGCCCCAGCGCCCCGCCCACGAGATAGGTGTGGAGCGAGGGGTAGATGTAGTTGCCGGGATCGAAGTTCAGCCGGCCCGGCTGCATGTTGCTCAGGCTCTTGAACACCTGGTACTCGTCGGGGTGGTAGGAGCGGATGGGGTTGAAGATGTGGCGAGGGAAGGCCTGGGCTTCCTTGCTCTTGCGGCCACGGGAGCCCCAGTGCCGCCAGCTATCCCGCATCAGCTGCTTGGGCACGCGGCGGATGCGGTCCACGCCGCCTTCCAGGCGTGCCCGGCGCTGGCTCGGCACGCCCCACGCGATGCCCCACGCCACGAGGGCGCAGAATGCCCCCAGGACCGCCAGGCCGACAATGGCCTGCAACCGACGATGCTTCCGCTCGCGCTGCTCCATGGGTGTGCTCATGCTGTCCCCCATTGTAAACCGCCGTCCGCCCTGCGGCAAATCCTGCGCCGGCGCCGCCTCGGCGGCTTGCCGGCACTCCGCGATTGACTCGGGGCATGCGCGGCAATATACTGTGAGCAGTCCTGCTCTCGACACCCAATCAGAAGGCAAGGAGCACCGTGTTCCATGGAATTCGACGCGCTGAACAAGTCGGGGATGACCAATCTCTTCTCGGCGCTCGGCAAGAGCATCGAGCTGCCGCAGGGCATCTTCTACTGGCTCGGACGGGCCAAGACCGAAGCCGAGATCAACGCCACCATCGGCTCGGCCAAAGGGCCGGCCTCCGAGATCATCGACGGCGGGGGTGACGAGACGATCACCTTCTACCTGCCCTCGATGCAGGAGTCGTTCGGCGGCCTGACGAGCGAGGAGACCTTCCCCTACGCCCCCATCCTCGGCCTGCCCGAGCTTCGCGCCGCCTGGAAGGGCTACGTGCTCCACAAGCTGGCCGACGCCCGCGACCGCGTGGAGCCCTGCATGACGCTGCCCGTCATGACCCCCGGCATCACCGGCGCTCTCCACGTGGCCGCCAAGCTGTTCATCGACCGCGACGAGGTGGTCGTCTCCCCCGACCGCTTCTGGGGCAACTACCGCAATATCCTCGAACGCAACATCGGCGCCCGCATCGAGACCTTCCCCTTCTTCGATGGCGACCGCTTCAACGTGCAGGGCATGGCCCGCAAGCTGCTCGACACGCTCCAGGATCAGCACAAGGCCGTGCTTGTCCTCAACCTGCCGAACAACCCCGTCGGCTACCTGCCCAGGCAAGAGACCGTCGCTCCCCTCGTGGAAGCCCTCGTGAACGTGGTCGAGGAGTCCAGCAAGTCGCTCGTCGTCCTCCTCGATGATTCCTACGAAGGCTACGTCTACGATCCCGAGGCCGCCCAGCGCTCGATCTTCGCCGAGCTGTGCGACTGTCACCGCCGCATTCTGCCCATCAAGCTCGACGGCATATCCAAGGAGATGCTCTTCTACGGCGGGCGCATCGGCGCCATGACCTTCGGGCTGCCCACCAGCCTGGAAGTGGATCGAGCCACCCTCGAAAGCGAGCTGGAGAACAAGCTCGGAGCCCTCATCCGCAGCACAGTGAGCAACAGCCCCCGGCCCATCCAGACGGCTATCCTCAAAGCCCTGCAGAAGCTCGACATCACCCTGGCCGAGCGCCAGCGGGTGATCGACGTGCTCGCGCGCCGCGCCAACCTGCTCCGCCACGAGCTCGAGAAGCTCGACTGCCCGCCGCTTAAGCCGCTGCCCTTCAACGCAGGCTTCTTCTGCTTCTGCGACATCGAGGGCCTCTCCGCCGAGAAGCTCGCCGACCACCTGATGACGAAGTACAAGACGGCCGTCGTGCCCACCGAGAGCGGCAAGATCAACGGCATCCGCGTGGCCTTCTGCTCCGTGCCCGAGGGGCAGATTCCTCTCCTGGCCCAGAACATCGCCGACGCCATTGCCGACCTCACGCAGAAGGAATAGAAAAGCGCCGGCCACACGATGCCTCGCACCCGCCCTCATTGGAGGTCTGCCATGCGCGGTGTGCTTGCTCTCCTGCTCCTTGTCCTTCAGGGCACCCTGGCGGCCGGCGAGGTGCCCTGGCCCATGCCCCAGTGGCCCCTGTGTAAGCCCCGCGACATGGGAATGGACGAGGCCAGTCTGAAGCAGGCGCGCGACTACGCGCTGAAGGGCGGTGGCTCGGGCTTCATCGTCCGCCACGGCCGGCTGGTGATGCAGTGGGGCGACCCGCAGCGGCGGTACGACCTGAAGTCGTCCACCAAGTCCCTCGGCTTCACCGCCATGGGCCTCGCCCTGGCCGACCGCAAGGTGA
>JADHXT010000224.1 GCA_016782825.1 Candidatus Brocadiia bacterium
CCACCGGCTCCAAGCCGCTCAGCTACCCGCTGCTCGTGCAGCCCGTGCTCGACAAGCACTGCGTGAGATGCCACAGCGGCACGAAGCCGAAGAAAGGCATCGTCCTCACGGGCGAACCGCAGGGGCGCTACACCCGCTCATACTACGCCCTGGCCCCCCGCGCGGCCTACACCGCATGGGGCAAGCCGGGCGGCGACTTCCGCCAGGTGAACAGCGAACCCCTCTCGCGCCCGGGCTTCTTCGGCGCCCGCGGCAGCGCGCTGATGGCCATGCTGCTCAAGGGACACAACAAGGTGGCCCTCAGCCCCGCCGACCTCGAGCGCCTCGCCACGTGGATGGACGCCAACGCGCTCTTCTACGGCACCTTCGACCCCGCCGACCAGGCGCGCCAACTTCGGGGTGGGACCATCGCAGGCCCCGCGCTCGAATAAACGGACTCATCCGCAGATTGCGCCGATTGACGCAGATTCAAGACAAGGGGCAAGAGGGGTGAACGACCAGAAAGACCCCCGGACCTATGCCCTCATCGGCGTGGCAATGGAGGTCCACCGGGAGAAGGGTTGCGGGTTCAAAGAGCCCGTTTACCAGGAATGCTTCGAGATCGAGCTGGGACTTCAGGGCATCTCGTTCGAGCGCGAGAAGGAGTTTCTCATTGACTACAAGGGCCACCGCCTGAAGAAGACGTATCAGGCGGACTTCGTCTGCTTCGGCGAAGTGATCGTGGAACTGAAAGCCCTTAACGAACTGGCCTCACGCGAGGAATCGCAGGTGGTCAACTACCTGAAGGCCTCGGGCCTCAGTGTCGGCCTTCTCATCAACTTCGGCGCCGAGAGTCTCCAGTTCAAGCGGATCGTCTGCACCCACTGAGGCCCGCTCTTTTCCGAAACCCTGCTTTGTTTCTCTTCTCGGAATCTGCGAGAATCTGCGCAATCTGCGGACGATCTCCTATCCTGTCTCGGAGGAGTTGGCATGCCTACGCGACTCGCCTTCCTGCTGATGCTCTCTCTCCTGGCGGCTTCTCTGGCGCATTCGGCGGAGCCGTTTCCCTTCGTAATCTCCTACGACGCGCCCGACAACGCGACCAACGTCTCCGCCTGGCTCCACAAGCCGGCCGGCAAGCACGGCTTCGTGCGCGCCGACGCCGGCCGCCTGGTGACCGATGCCGGCCCCATCCGCTTCTGGGCCACCAACTTCTGCTTCGCCGCCTGCTTCCCCGATAAGCCGGTGGCCGAGCGCGCCGCCGCTCGCCTCGCGCGCCTGGGCATCAACTGCGTCCGCCTGCACCACATGGACAGCCGCCACATCTGGGGCAAGAGCAAGGACAAGCTCACCATCGACCCCGAGCAGCTCGACCGCCTCGACTACCTCATCCACCAGCTCAAGCTCCACGGCGTGTACGTGAACATCAACCTTCACGTCTCCCGCTGGCTCGGCGACAAGGAGGGCTTCCCCCACCAGAAACAGCGCCCCAACTACGACAAGGGCATCGGCAACTTCGAGCCGCGCATGATCGAGCTTCAGAAGAAGTATGCGCGCGACCTGCTCGCCCACGTGAACCCCTACACCCAGACCGCCTACGTCAACGAGCCCGCCGTGGCCTTCGTGGAGATCAGCAACGAGGACGCCCTCTTCGCCACCTGGGGACGGGGACAGCTCGACAATCTGCCCGACCCCTACGCCACCACCTTCCGCAAGCTGTGGAACGGCTGGCTCCGCAAGAAGTACAAGAACACCGACGGCCTCAAGAAGGTGTGGAACGTGGGCTCCAAGCCGCTCGGCCGCGAGATGCTCGCCAACGGCGACTTCGCGAAGCCCATCGACGCCCCGTGGCAGCTCGAACGCGACGCCCAGTGCAAGGCCGCGTGGGCCGTGCACAGGGGCGGGCCAGACGGCAAGCCCTTCCTCCGCGTGACCGTGGACAAGATGGGGCAGGCCTCGTGGATCCCGCAGTTTCAGCAAGGCGGCCTGGCGTTCGAGAAGGGCAAGGTCTACACCCTCGCCTTCCGCGTCCGCGCCAATAAGGAGCGCAAGATCTACATCAATGCCATGATGGCCCACGAGCCGTGGCACCAGTTTGGCTTCTACTCCAGCGTGCAGATCGGCCCCACGTGGCAGACCGTGCGCCGCACGTTTGTCCCCAACGCCACCGACGACAACAGCCGCATCACCTTCACCCACCTCGAAGCGGGCACCGTGTACGAGCTGGCCGCCGTGTCGCTCCGGCCCGGCGGCATCGTCGGTCTCGAGGCAGGCCAGGCCCTCGAGGACGACTCCGTGCCCATCGTGCAGAAGGGCGAGATGAATGTGACCGAAGCCGCACGGCGCGACTGGATCGACTTCCTGTGGCAGACCGAGCGCGACTACTGGTGGGGCCTGCGCGATTTCGTGAAGAAGGACCTCGCCTGCCGCTCCCTCGTGGCCGGCACCCAGCTCAGCTACAGCCCCGCCCACGTGCAGGCCGGCCTCGACTACATCGACGCCCACTCCTACTGGAAGCACCCCCACTTCCCCGGCCGCCCGTGGGACTCGCACAACTGGTGGGTGGAAAACACGGCGCTCGTCAACTCGCCCGGCGGCACCCTCGCGGGCCTCGCCGTCCGCCGCGTCGCCGACATGGCCTACACGGTGAGCGAGTATAACCACCCCGCGCCCAATCAGTATGCCGCCGAAGGCTTCCCCATGCTCGCCGCCTTCGGCGCCTTCCAGAAGTGGGACGGCCTCTTCCCCTTCGCCTACTGCCACAACGAACGCTTCGAGCCCCGCAAGAGCGACAGCTACTTCGACGTGAAAGCCGACACCCCGAAGATCGCCCACATGATCGCCTGCGCCGCGCTCTTCCTCCGAGGCGACGTCGCGCCGGCACGCCAGGCCCGCTTCGCCCACGTGCCCCTCGCCGCCGAGCGCAAGAAGCTCTACGAGACCCTCAGCTCGTGGAACATCACGGCCCAGCACTTCGGCCTCGACCCACGCCTCTCCCTCCTCCACCAGATCGGGATGGACCTCGCGGATAAGACTACACCCAGCGCCGCGCTCCAGGCCATCCCCGACGACCAGAAGGTGTTTGTCTCCGACACCGGCCAGCTCCGCTGGGACGTGAGCGAGAAGGACGCCGGCGCCTTCACGGCCGACACGCCTCGCACCAAGCTCTTCACCGGCTTCGTCCGAGGCCGCACCTTCCCCCTCGGCGACGTGTCGCTGGAAATCGGCAAGACCGCGCTCGACTGGGCCACCGTGTCCATGGTGTGTCTCGACGGCAAGGACTTTGCATCGCCCGGCCGCATCCTCATCACCGCCACCGGCACGTACCATAACAAGGGCGTGGAGCTGGCCAGCCGCGGCGGCAACCGCGTGTGGTACGACAAGGGGTGGGGCACGGAGCCGGTGATGTGCGAAGGCATCCCGGCCGCCATCGCGCTCCCCGCGGCTGCCGGCAAGGTGACCCTCTACCCGCTGGACGAGAGCGGCAACCGCCAGGCAGCCATCCCCGTCGCCGAGCGCAACGGCAAGGCCCTGCTGCACCTCGACGCCAAGCACAAGACCGTGTGGTACGAGGCCGTGATCAAGTAAGAGCAGCGGCTTCAGGTTCCGGGTGCCGGGTTCCGGGGCGGAGAGCTACCGCCCTGTTCTCTTGCCTTGTACCCCGAAACCCGGCACCCGAAACCGTTCCTCCCTCACGCCTTCGTGCCGAAGCACACCACGCGGCCGTCGCGGAGGGTGACCACGACACGCCCCTGCGCGTCCACGGCAATGCCCCAGCGCACGGGTGCGGCGGGCAGCGCCTGCTCCCAGAGCTTCTGCTTGGGGTCCGCCTTCCCTGTGGCGATGAGGAACCAGGCGCCGTTGCGCTGCTGAAGCTCCAGCCGGGCGTTCGCGCAATCGACCACCATGGGCCGCCACTCGAGCCGCTTGCCGCTCCACACGGGGTTCGCCGCGTTGGAGTAGAAGGGCTGGCCGGTCACCTGCACCTTGTCGCCGGCAAGATGAAGCTCGCTGCCCTGGACGGCGTTGGTGCCCAGGCTGGTCGGCGGCGGGGTGAGGCAGTGGCCGGTCTTCGCGTCGAAGACACCGGGGGAGACGGCGTTGCCGCCGGCGAGGTAGAGCTTGCCCTTGTGGAGCAACAGGTCGCCCTGGCAGGCCACGCCGCGGCGCGAGAAGCGGTCGAGGTGGCCGCAGGTGGTGTTCTGCCATCGGATGGCGCCGGTGGCCGCGTCGAGGGCCAGCACGCGGGTGCCATCGAAGTCGGTGATGCCGGCGGCCAGGTAGGCCACGCCATCATGCACGGCCACGCCGCTGGCCACGGGCCACGCGGAGCTGAGCTGGCCGTAGAGGTTGATGCGGCTCTCGGCCGGCGCCGCGCGGAAGCGCCACACGAGCTTGCCCGTCGCGGCGTCGAGGCAGTAGACCCAGCCATCGCCCGAGCCCACGAAGGCGCGGCCTGTGGCCACGGCAGGCGGGTAGCGCACGGCGCCGCCGGTGTAGGCACGCCAGCGGGCGGCGCCGGTGGCGGCGTCGAGCGCGCGCACGATGCCGTCGGAGCCGCTCAGCAGCACCAGCCCGCCGACGGCCACGGGCGCCGTGGGCGTGAAGGCGGTTTGCGGCTTGCGCGTCCAGTGCAGCCCCACCTGGGCGGGCAGCGTGGCCTGGGAGACCGCGCGGCGGGCGCAGTCGCCGCGGTACGTGGGCCAGTCGGCCGGCGCGGCGGCCAGCGTGGCTGGCGGCACATCTGCGCCGTTCTCGAAGCATGCGGCGCGGGTTGCCGGGCGGCTGGCGTCGTCTGGGGACGCCGGCGCCAGGGCGATCGTGCCAAACATCTGGAGGTTGCAGTCGCAGACCCACGGCACCCAGTAGAGGTGGCCGTGGGCCACCACCACGCCCACCTGACACGAAGGGCGCATGGGCGAGATCCACTGCGGCTTGCCGGTGGCCACGTCCAGCCGCACCGCGCCGCCGGACGCGCGGAACAGGATGCCGTCGGCCGTGCCGGTGGAACGGGTGCAGGCGCGGCGGTGGACATCGTAGCTGGCCAGCACCTCGCCCGTCATCGGATGGAGCTTCTTGGTCATCCCCTGGCTGCGTTGCGGGCCGATGGTGTAGAGCGCGTCGTCGCGGATCACCACGTGCAGATCCTTGGCGCCGTATTTCCAGAGGAAGTGCCCGTCGTCGGCGCTCACGGCGGTCAGGTGGTTCACCTGGGGCCCGATGAAGTAGAGCGCCTTGTCCGTGGCTTTCAGGTACACCGTGCTCTTCCATCCGCCGACGTAGCCGTGGCCGGAGCGGTAGGGGCCGATGGCCTGGAACAGCTTGGCGTCCTTCGCCGCCGTGCGCCGCCACACGGGCGTACCGCTGGAGGCATCGAGGCAGGCGAGGGTGCGGCCGAAGTGGGCGAAGTAGAGGCGGCCGCCACGCAGACACAGGCTGCGGCTGTCGATGGGCTCCTCTTCCTTGTGCGACCAAAGGACGCGCTTCGACCGGATGTCGATGGCCAGCAGCACGTGGGCGAAGCCCCAGCGGTAGCGGTCGAGCATCTTGCCCGTCTTAGGGTCGCGCTGGCGCAGGTTGTAGCCATCGGAGATGCCGCCCCAGGGCCAGCCGTGGGCCTTGCGCTGCCACGTCGCCACGCGGTCGGGCGCCTCGCCGGCGCCGATGAGGGCATAGAGCGTGTCGCCATCGAGCGCCATCCATTTCCAGAAGGTCCCGCCGGCGACGTCCTGGGGCGGGAGGATCTCATGGCGCACCTTGCCGGTGGCCGGGTCGATGAGCTTGCACGACTCGTCGTCGGCCAGATAGAGGGTGTCGGGTGTGGCGATCATCGTGCTTCGGTCGACCATGATGCCGCTCTTGAGCGGCCGCTTCCACAGGAGTGTGCCGTTGAATCCGTTGAGGCACACGAGGGTGTTGAGCCACGGCTCCTCGCGGCGATGCCACGCCACGTGGCCGAAGGCCATGAAGACCCGCCCGCCGGCGGCCACGCAGTTCTGCGGACACGGCCCGTAGCGCGGCTCGACGATGAATTGCGTGCGGTAGGGCGCGCGGGCCAGGGTATCGCGGCTCTGCGGGTTGTTGTCGGGGCCGTGGTAGTGATGGGACCACACGTCGGTGCCCTGGGGCCACGGCTTCACAAACCTCCGGTCGCCCAGGATAGCCACGCCGCCGGGGCGCAGCACGCGGAGGATCTCGGCGCGCGCTGAGGGCGCGGCGATCACGGCATCGGCCAGGCCGTCGGCCAGGCCGATGCGCTTCCCATCGCCCTTGGCCACGA
>JADHXT010000225.1 GCA_016782825.1 Candidatus Brocadiia bacterium
TCGGCGCCGCACTGGTCCTCTGTCTCTGCCACGTCCTGCCCCTGTCTGCGGCCGAGCCCGATGCGGCGGCCGCGCTGCTGCGGCAGGCCGGCGTGCAGGGCGGCTTCATCGTCCACCTCGGCTGCGGCAAGGGGCGGCTCACGGCCGCGCTGCGCGCCGGCGAGCGATTCACCGTCCACGGCCTTGCCGCCACCGCCGCCGACGCGGCGGCCACACGGGCCTACCTCCAGCAGCGCGGCCTCTACGGCCCCGTGTCCGTGGAACACTTCGACGCCACGGCACTGCCTTACGTGGACAATCTGGTGAACCTCGTGGCCGTGGAGCCGGGCGGACGGGTGCCGATGGCCGAGGTGATGCGCGTGCTGGCGCCCGGCGGCGTGGCGTGCGTGCGGGACGGCGACGGCTGGAAGACCACGGTGAAGCCGCGGCCGGCCGACACCGATGAGTGGTCGCACTACCTCCACGATGCCGGCAACAACGCCGTGGCTGCCGACCGCGTGGTGGGGCCGCCGCGACGGCTCCAGTGGATGGCGCCGCCGCTGTGGCTGCGCCGCCACGAAACCGCCTCGGGCATCCAGGCACAAGTGGCCGCCGGCGGCCGCCTGTTCTATATCTTCGACGAAGGACTCATCGGCATCACCGACGAGCGCCTGCCGGCGCGGTGGGCCATCGTGTGCCGCGATGCCTTCAACGGCCGCCTGCTGTGGAAACGCCCGCTGCCCGGCTGGGGCTGGCGTCAGTGGGCCAAGAGCCGCTTCGATGGCAAGGACTGGACCGTGCTTCGCGCCGCGCGCGTGTCCGCTCCCGCCGAAGTGCAGCGCCGCCTCGTGGCCGACGGCGACCGCCTCTACGCCACCATGGGCTTCCGCGCGCCTGTCTCCATCTTCCACGCGGCCACGGGCGAGCCCCTGGCCACGATCGAAGGCACGGCGCCCACCCTCGAAATCCTCGCGAGCGATGGCATCGTGCTGGCCCACGTGCGCGAGACCCCCTCGCCGACCGACAAGCGCCGCGGCAAGAAGCCCCAGGCACCGTCCACCCTCGTCGCCGCCAAAGGCGCCACGGGCCACGTGCTCTGGCGCGCGCCCATGGACGGCACCGTGCGGCCCTACTTCACCGCCATCGACCAGGGCCACGTGTTTTGCCTCGTGGGCAAGACCCTCGTGTGCCTCGACCTCAAGACCGGCAAGCCGCAGTGGAAGGCCGCCACGAAGTTCGGCGGCCCGCGCACCCTGGTGGCCAGCAGCGGCGTGGCACTGCTCCTGGGCGGCGCCACCCTCGAGTGCTTCGACGCGGCCGATGGCAAGCGGCTGTGGGGACACAACGTGCCCAAGCGCTCGGGCGGCGAAGTGCCCGACCTGTTCGTCGTCGATGGCCTGGTCTGGCCTGGGATGATTCCCGTCGACAGCAAGCTCAACCCCACCGGCAAGAGCGCCCTCGCCCTCGCCCTCGCCTTCGACCTCCGCACCGGCGAGGAAAAAAAGCGCATCGTCGTAGCCAACTTCCGCAGTCCCGAACACCACCACCGCTGCTACCGCAACAAGGCCACCACCCGCTACATCATCAGTGGCATGGAGGGCGCCGAGTTCCTCGACCTCCAGGCCGACGGCCACTCGCAGAACAACTGGCTCCGCGGCGCCTGCAAGGAGGGCATCATGCCCTGCCACGGCATGCTCTACGTGCCGCCCGACCAGTGCTTCTGCCAGCCCGGCTCCAAGCTGCTCGGCTACACCGCCGTGGTGCCCGATCCGCCCACGCCCATCCCCGCCGTGCCCGATGCCCAGCGCCTTCACAAAGGCCCCGCCTACGGGAAGGTGGCCGCGTCGGCACAGAGTCCCGCCGACTGGCCCACCTTGCGCCACGACGCCGCGCGCCATGGCAGCACCCCTGCCCAGGTGGCGGCCCAGGTGGCGCCCGCGTGGCGCGTGAAGCTCGGCGGGCGGCTCACGGCGCCCGTGGTGGCCGGTGGCCGCCTCCTCGTGGCCGAGATTGATGCACACACGGTGCACGCGCTCGGCGCAGCCACGGGCAAGCCGCAGTGGCGCTTTGTCGCTGGCGGGCGCATCGACTCGCCGCCCACGCTCCACGGCGGCCTCGTGCTCTTCGGGTCGGCCGATGGCCGCGTGTACTGCCTGCGGGCCACCGACGGCGCCCTCGTGTGGCGCTTTCTTGCCGCACCGGCCGACCGCCGCATCGGCCACTTCGACCAGATCGAGTCCACGTGGCCCGTGAGCGGCAGCGTGCTCGTGCGCGACGGCGTCGCCTACGTGGCCGCCGGCCGCTCCACCTACCTCGACGGCGGCATCCGCCTCTACGGCCTCGACCCCGCCACAGGCCGCATCGTGCACCAGGGACTCCTCGAAGGCCCCCACCCCAACATCGCGGGCAAACGCGACGTGGCTTTCTATATAACCGGTGCCAACGCCGATGTGCTCGCCGCCGAGGGCGACCGCATCTTCATGCGGCAGAAGGCGCTCACCCCCCAGCTTCAGGAGGTGAAGCCCGCGGTGCTCTCGTCCAAGGGCGAGGCCGACGTGGGCCTCCACGTCTTCTCCACCTCGGGCCTGCTCGATGGCTCGTGGTACAACCGCACCTTCTGGATGTACTCCAAGCGATGGCCCGGCTTCCAGCTTGCCAACCAGGCGCCGAAGGCCGGCCAGCTTCTCGTCGTGGACGCCCAGGCCACCTACGCCGTCAAGGTCTTCTACCACCGCAACGTGCACAGCACCATGTTCTTCCCCGGCACCAAGGGCTACCTGCTCTTCGCCGACAAGAACGCCACGGAGCCGCAGATCGTGGGCGAGAAGGGCGCGCGGCCGCCGCTGCGCTGGCTGCCGCAGAGCGACTACTCCCGCGGCCGCAGCGGCGACCGGCGCAAGCTTGAAAGCGAGGCCTTCGGCCTCGACAAGATGATCGGATACACCCGCGCCGACCCGCCCCTGTGGACCCTGTGGCTGCCCGTGCGCATCCGCGCCATGGTGAAGACGGCCGACGTGCTCTTCGTCGCCGGGCCGCCCGACGAGTACGACCCCAAGGACCCCCATGCGGCCTTCGAGGGCCGCCGCGGCGCCGTGCTCGTCGCCGTGTCGCCGGCGGACGGCAAGAAGCTCGGCGAGCTCAAGCTCGACGTGCCGCCGGAGTTCGACGGCATGATCGCCGCCCAGGGGCGCTTGTTCCTCAGCCTGCGCGACGGCAGCATCGCCTGCCTGGCCGGCCGCGGCACGCCGTAAGTCGGGGAGGTACCCGGCTCCGTCCGCCGGCGGCCTCCCTTGACATCCCCGGCGCCCACGCGTAGCATGTCCGCGCCTGCTGTGTCTGCGCGCCCACACATCTCCAGTGGAGACCCCGCCGTGGCTCATCTCTCCGCCCGCCGCTTCTCTCGATGGTGTCTTGCCAGCCTCCTCGTCGTGGCCTGCGCGGCCGCTGCTGCCGAGAAGGATGCCAAGAAGAAGCTTCCGCCGCTGCCCGAGCTGCCGGGCACGGGCTGGAAGCCCATCTTCGACGGCAGCACCATGAAGGGCTGGAAGATCGAGGAGGAGGGCGAGCTGTCCATGCACGGCGAGATCGGCGTCAAGAAGGGCTCGCTCCACCTGCCCGCCGGCATGCCCTTCTCCGCCGTGAAGTGCACCGATAAGATTCCCACCAACAACTACGAGGTGGCCCTCGACGCCAAGCGGGTGAACGGCTTCGATATCTTCTGCGGCATCACCTTCCCTGTGGACAAGGCCCACGTGACCCTCGTGCTCGGCGGCTGGGGCGACACCGTGGTCGGCCTCTCCAACGTCGACGGCCAGAACGCCTCCGACAACGAGACCATGCGCAACATCGGCTTCGACAACGACCGCTGGTACCGCGTGCGCGTCCGCGTGTCCGACACCAGGATCGAGGTGTGGATCGACGCCAAGAAGCTCATCGACCTCAAGCGCATCGGCCGCAAGTTCGATCTCTACCCCCAGCTCGAGGCGCTCCGCCCCTTCGGCATCTTCTCGTGGCGCTCCGAGGCGCTGCTCGCCAACATCAAGGTGCGCCCGCTCGAGGCCGCACCCCTGCCGCCGCTGCCCGGCAAGGGCTGGAAGCCGATGCTCAACGGCAAGGACCTCAAGGGCTGGAAAGTGGTGGCCGAGGGCGAGGACGACGAGAAGAACAAGGCCCGCGCCCTCGACGGTGTGATCCTCTGCGAGCGAGGCTTCGAGCTCACCGGCATCAAGACCGAGATGGCCTTCCCCACGATGGACTACGAGGTGGCCGTGGACGCCATGCGCGTCGAGGGCGACGATTTCTTCTGCGCCATGACCTTCCCCTACGGCAAGATGGCCGCCACCTTCGTCGTCGGCGGCTGGGGCGGCTCCATCGTCGGCATCTCCAACGTCGACGGCCTCAATGCCTCGGAAAACGATACCACCCAGGACATCACCTTCGCCAGCCAGCGCTGGTACCGCATCCGCCTGCGCGTCACCAAGCAGAAGGTCCAGGCGTGGATCGATAAGGACAAGGTGATCGACCTCGACACGAAGGACAAGAAGCTCGCCGCGTGGCTCCAGCAGGAGGCCTACCTGCCCTTCGGCATCAACGCCTGGCAGACCAAAGCCGCACTCCGCAACATCATGCTCCGCAAGCTCACCGACGAGGCAAAAGGCAAGGCGGAGAAGAAGTAGAACGCGCTGGGGGAGGGAGCCTTTTTGGAAAAAAAGGCTCCCTCCCCCAGACCCCCTCCCGCGAAAAACCTACATCGGTCCCACCCGAGCCCCAGCGCCCATGCCGGGGCTCGACGCAGTCAGAGCCGCCCGCTGCGGAGGATGCCCCAGACGGTCCAGATGCCGAGGAGGCCGGCGATGACGAAGCCGACGGCACCCAGGCGGAGGGTGCCGAAGAGCGTGGGGCCGCGCTCGGAGGTGAGCAGCAGCGATGAGCCGACGACGATCGAGGCGAGGATGAGGCTCACGCTCACGCGGTTGGCCGCACGGTCGAGCTCGCCCACGACCTCTTCGTAGCCGGTGTGGCGGAAGGTGAGCTGGAGGCGGCCGGTCTCGGCGCGCCGCAGGATGTGCAGCAGCGACCGGGGCAGGGCGCGGGCCAGGGTGGTGAGGCTCCACACGTTGAGGCCGAGGTTCTTCATCAGGTGGGCGGGCGCCAGGCGGCGCTTGACCATCTCGCGGGCGCGCGGGCGGAGCTGGGAGGCGACGTCGAAGTCGGGGTCGAGCTTCTGCGCGATGCTCAGCACGGTGACGAGCGACTTGGCGAGGAGCACGAAGTCGCGGGGCAGCACGATCTGCGCCTCGCGGGCGAGCGCCATCATGTCGCCAAACACGCGGCGCGGGTCCACCCGCTTGAGGGGCATGCCGTAGTATTTGTCGAAGAGCTCGAGGACTCCGAGCTTGAAGGCGGCCTCGTTGAACTCCTCGCCCATGAGCCCGAGGGAGAAGCAGATTTCGGCCACCACGTCCACCTCGCGTCGGGCGATGGCCACGAGCAGGGCGCCGAGCTTGTCGCGCAGGTCGCTGGTCAGGCGGCCGACCATGCCGAAGTCGATGATGCCGATGCAGCCGTCGGGCAGCACCAGCAGGTTGCCGGGATGCGGGTCGGCGTGGAAGGCGCCCAGCTCGAGATACTGGGTGAGGAACACGTCTACGAGGCGGTGTGCGAGCGGACGGCGCGGGGTGCCTTGCGCCTCGAGGGCCGCCAGGTCGGTGATCCGCACGCCACGCAGGCGGGCCATGGTCAGCACGTCGGACGACGTGAGGTCCCAGAATACCTCGGGGCAGCAGGCGCCGTCGTTGGCGTGGAACACGTCGTGGAAGCGTGCGGTGCTGGAGGCCTCGGTGACGAAGTCGAGCTCGCGGCGCATCGTGCGCTCCAGTTCGTCCACGATCATGCGAGGCTGGAGCACCTGGAGTTCGGGCACGTAGCGCTCGGCATAGGCGGCCAGGGTGCGCAGGAGCGACAGGTCGGTCAGGACGACCCGTTCGACGCCGGGGCGTTTGATCTTCACCACCACGTCGGTGCCGTCGGGGAGGACGGCGAAGTGTACCTGGGCCAGCGAGCCCGAGGCGGCCGGCTTGTCGTCGAAGGTGGCAAAGAGCTCGTCGATGGGATGGCCGAACTCGCGCTCGACCGTGGCCCGCGCCACGTCGGTCGCGAAGGGGGCCACCTGGTCCTGGAGGCGCTCGAACTCCCGCAGGAACTCCTCACCCACGAGGTCGGGCCGCGACGAG
>JADHXT010000226.1 GCA_016782825.1 Candidatus Brocadiia bacterium
CTCGGCCTGACGCAGCATCACCACCGTGCGAATGCCGTACTGCATCGTCAGCCTTCGAAAGCTGATGGCTGCAGGCTGCCCCGAGCGGTAGAGCACCCCGGGCACCACGCAGCCGAAGTCCGGCACGCGGGTCGCCCGGTGATACCAGTAGCCCCCCCCACCAACGCCGCGATGACCACGACGGCCAGAGCGCCATATCCCAGACGGCGACGCCACGACGTCGTCGGGCGCTCACCACCCGTCTCGGGAGCCGCACGGCTCCCGGAGCGCGCACAGCGGTCTGCTGGCATCGTGGCCCATGCGGCGCGGCCTCTGCTTTCTGCTGCACTTCGGCACATTGGCCAGGGTCTCATCACTGTCCCTTCTCATCTGCGACGTGTCGCGGAATGCTGCCTGTGGCAACGGAGAAGTGCGGGGCGCCGTGCCCCGCTGTCCCGCTAGAGGCGCTCAGGCGTAAAGGCCTGGATAAGGGGCCAGATGCTCGGGGCCTCCTCTGGCGTGAAGCCGTATCCCCGCAGCTCGGCCATGGCGCGGTCCCGCTCCCAACCCTGCACGTCCATGCGGTAGGCCATCACAAACAGCCCCGTGCGATCGCGCCCCTTCGCGCAGTGAACCAGCACGGGGTGATTGGCCTGCGCGGCCATGATGTCCAAGAACGTCTTGAGCTGCTGATACGACCTGTCCTCGTCGAAGGGCAGATGGATGACCTGTACGCCGTGCTCCTTGGCGATGCGATACTCCGCGGCCACCCGCCGGTCCTTCTCGACCTCGTCCTTCCGACGCAGGATCACCACCGTGCGGATGCCGTGGCGCCGCACCACCTGCCGGAACCCCGCTGGCGCAGGCTGCCCCGACCGATACAGCACCCCGGGCACCACACACCCGAACCGCGGCACGCGGTGTGCGTCGTAGTACTCGTAGCACGCCCACGCGATGCCGGCCAGCAACACGAGCCCCAAGGCACCATAGCCTGCGGCCCTTCGCCATCTCCGCCGGCCGGTTCCCGTCGCTGTGCCGTCTCTGCCATCCATCACAGTGCCCATCCTGAACGGAAATGCCCTCCGTGCTTACTTGTACCCGTGCAACAGCCTAATCATACCCATAGGCGCATTACAAGGCACTTAGCCGCACATTACAGTGTTGTAACGCTCCCGCACGCGGTCAGGAGGCTCCCTCTCCCTTGCAAACTCCGCCCGAGTCGCTACACTAAGTCCACGCCGGGTGACCACCCCTGCCCCCTTCGTGAGGAACCGCCGCTGTGACCCCGAAAGAACGCGTCTACGCCGCCCTCGACCACCGCGAGCCCGACCGCATCCCCTGGGGCGAACACTCCATTGACTACAACGTGTACGAGGACATCCTGGGCCGCAAGACCCTCGTCCAAGCGAAGTTCCGCCAGACCCAGGCCTACTGGGACGGCCGCCGCGACGAAATCGTCGCCCACTACAAACGCGACCGCGTGGACCTCATCCGCGCCCTCGAGATGGACGTGTGCTTCTGCAACCGTGTGCCCCCCAAAGGCCACCACCCCGAGCCCCTCGAACGCCTCGACGACACGACCTTTCGCGACAAGGCCGGCAACCTGCTCCACATCTCCGCCACCACACACGACCTGATGATGTACCAGAACGTCCAGCCCCCGGTCGAGCCGCCGAAGATGGAGGACCTCGAGCGCCAGTTCGCCGAGGCCCAGGCCGCCGAGGCCGCCCAGCCCGACCCCTCCGAATGGGAGTTTGTGAACCACTGCATCGACACCCTCGGCGACACCCACTTCGTCATGGTCATGACCGGCGACATCGAGTTCCCCTCCTTCGGCCACACCCTGGAAGACCGCCTGCTCAACCTCGCCCTCTACCCCGACGCGTGTGCGATGATCGCGAAGATCGCCGGCACCCGCCTCGTGAAGAACCTGGACATCTACCAGGGGATGGAGATCGACGGCATCATGCCCTGCGGCGACCTCGGCTCCTCCACCGGCCTCATGGCCAGCCCCGCCTGGTATCGCGAGCACGTGTGGCCCTGGCACAAGGCCCACTGCGACAAAGCCCACGCCATGGGCCTCAAGGTGCTCAAGCACTGCTGCGGCAACATCAACGCCGTGGTAGAGCTGTTCCCCGAGGCGGGCTACGACGCCTACGAGGGCATCCAGCACTCCGGCGGCATGGACCTCCGCGACCTCAAGCCCCGCGTGGGCGACCGGCTGACCCTCTGGGGCGGCATCTGGCACGAGCACATCATCCTCGGCTCGGTCGACGACATCCGAGCCGACGCCCGCTACGCCTTCGCCCACGCCGCGCCCGGCGGCGGCTTCATCATGGGCTCCAGCCACTCCCTCGCCGTCGATGCCAGGCGGGAGAACATCCTGGAGATGAAACGCCTCCGCGACACCTGGGGCGTCTACCCGATCCGGCCCGAGACGTTTGTGTAAGAAGCAGAGCTTGCGGGGGAATGGAGCCTTTTGGAAAAGGCTCCGCGCCACCGTCGCGCGAAGTGCGGACGGCGGATGCGGGAGGGAGAGGGTCGCGTGTGGTTCCAGCCGTCGCGTGGCCGGGCCTACAGCACGTCGTGCTCGCAAGGGAGCTTCTCAAAATCGCGCCGACGGAGAACCTCGGCGAGGACGATGCCCCGGCGCAGCTCTGCCATGGTGGGCTTTCTCGCGAGGGCCGACGCGGGCGTTCCCTCGGCAAGGGTCGCTATCGGAACGCTGGCGGCAGGCGGCCTGGTTTCGAGGCCGGGCACTTCCTGGGAGCGGCCTTCGGGGCAGGCTTCGTCGTGGCGGCCCTCTCCGGTCAGCGGCTTCTGGCGCACGGGCCTGCGCTGGACGAGCCGCGCGGCCGGCGGCTGGGGTGTGGGCTGGGGCCTGGGCTGCGGGGTGGGCCGTGGCTTGGGCTTGGGCTCGACGGCTACGCCGATGCTCTCGAGGTAGCGCTTGAGCTGGTCGGCGGCCGAGGCGCCGCGCACTTCGTGGCGGGTCTCGGTGACGGTGACGGTGCGGGCGGCAGGCGCCTTCGTGAGGGCCGGCCGGGGCTGCGGGCGTGGCTTCTGCTGGGCGCCGACGCCGACGGATTCGAGGTAGTGCTTCACCTCGTCGGGGCCGGCCTGGTAGCTCTCGCCGCCATCGGGTTCGCGCGGCGGGCGCTGCTGCCGCTGCTGCTCCGCCCTCTTCTTGGCCAGCCGCTCCATGATGGCGGGGAGGATGACGAAGATGACGAAGAAGATGGCAACGAAGATGAGCTGGCCGAGCCCGCCTTTGGCGAGAATGGGCATCGGGGCTCCTCCAAGGTGAGGGGGCGGTGCGGCGCGCCCGGGGGCGGGCGCGCCGCACGCGCGCGTGCTTTGGGTTCAGACCGTGTCAGACCTGTGTGCTGCCGCCACCCGAGGCATCTTCGCCCCCGCCGATGGCGTCGCGCATGGTGGTGTCGGCCTGGATGTTCTTCAGACGGTAGTAGTCGAGGATACCGAGGTTGCCTTCGCGGAAGGCCTGGGCGATGGCCTTGGGCACTTCGGCCTCGGCCCGGACCACTTCGGCGCGCATCTCCTGGGTGCGTGCTTTCATCTCCTGCTCTTGCGCCATGGCGAGGGCGCGGCGCTCTTCGGCCTTGGCCTGGGCCACCTTCTTGTCGGCCTCGGCCTGGTCGGTCTGGAGGCGGGCGCCGATGTTGGCTCCCACGTCCACGTCGCCGATGTCGATGGAGAGGATTTCGAAGGCGGTGCCGGAGTCGAGGCCCTTGGCGAGCACCACCTTGGAGATGCTGTCGGGGTTCTCGAGCACGGCCTTGTGGGTGCCGGCGGAGCCGATGGTGGTGACGATGCCTTCGCCCACGCGGGCGACGATGGTCTCCTCGGTGGCGCCGCCGATGAGGCGCTCGAGGTTGGCGCGCACGGTGACGCGCGCTTTGGCTTTCACCTCGATGCCGTCCTTGGCCACGCCGGCCACGGTTTCTTTGCCGGTGGCCGGATTGGGGCAGTCGATGACCTTGGGATTCACCGACAGTTGGACGGCTTCCTCGACGTCGCGGCCGGCGAGGTCGATGGCGGCCGCCTTCTGGAAGTCGAGCGGGATGCCGGCGCGCATGGCGGAGATGAGGGCGCGGACCACCTTCTCCACGTGGCCGCCGGCGAGGAAGTGGGCCTCGAAGTTGCCGATGTCGATGCCCAGGCCGGCCTTGTGGGCGGTGACGAGCGCGTTGACCACGAGGGCCACGTCGCCGCCGGCGAGCTGGAAGCTCTCGAGGTCGCGCGACTCGATGCGGGCGCCGGCCTTGTGGGCCGTGATGAGCGAGCGGACGATGATGGGGATGAGCTGCTCGCCCCGCCCGCGGCCGCCGACGGACAGGTAGTGGGCTTCGAGGCCGCGCACCGGCAGGTCGATGCCCGCCTGCACGGCCGTGATGCGCTGCTCGACGATGAGCGCGGAATTCACCTTGCGGAACCTCATGCCGATCAGTTCCACGAAGGTGACCCGCGCGCCGGCCGCGAAGGCCTGCACCCACAGGCTGAAGAAGCTGATCACCACGGCGCCGATGATGAGCATGAGGACGATCACCACGCCGACGACATACGGCACAGCGCTGGCAAGGACGGACGGTAGCATTCTCCGCTCCTTTCTTCTCAACGGGTGTGCCACCGCTTGACGCGGCGGCGAATGCCTCTCCCGAGCGGGATGGGGGCTAGACTTTCACGTGGCGCACGACCACGCGGTTGCCTTCGACTTTCACGATTCGCACGCGTGCCCCGGCGTCGATCATGGCGCCTTCGGTCACGCAGTCCACGCGGCGCCCGGCCACGAGCACGACGCCCACGGGCCGCAGGCCGGTGTGCGCCACGCCTTCGGAGCCGACGAGCGGAGCCAGGCTCTCCTCGCTCGTGCCACCGTCGGGGCTGAGGGACACCGACTCGCTCCGTGTCGGCGGAAGCTGCACGCCCTCCTCGGCCGGGTTCTGGAGCACCAGGCCCCGGCCCCAGGAGGTCTTGGGCACGATCTTGATGCCGGCATACAGAATGGCGATGGTGAGCACGGGCGCCAGGATGCCCATGGCCCAGGCCGCCGCGGGCGATACCTCGGAGGCCCGCCACACGCTGAGGCCGAAACTGCCCAGCGCCATGAGCGTGATGAGCCCAAACGAGGGCAGAATCATCTCGAGGAGAAGCAGGAACACGCCGACGGCGAAGAGAAAGATGGCCAGTTCCACGCGCGGAAGCCTCCAGGGTGCCTCTAAGGGGTGCGGCGCACCACGATGCGATTGCCGCGCACCTCGGCGATCACCACCGACTCGCCGGGCCGAATGAAGTCGCCCTCGCTCACCACGTCGAGCGGCTCGCCATCGAACTCGGCGGTGCCGGCGGGACGCAGCAGGGTGAGCGCCTGCCCGCGTCGGCCGAGCAGCGCGTCGGCCCGCTTGGCCTCCTCTTCGGCAGAGGGCATGGGCGAAACCGCTTCGCTGACCGCCGTGCGCGTCGTGGACGGCGGCGGCGTGGCGAGGACGAGTTTACCAAGATAGGGGGCCTTGTGCAAGTACTTGCCGACCAAAATGGCGCCCACGAACACGCCGATGCACACGATCCCGAGCTGGGTCAGGTTCCAGTTGAACTGCTCCCACTCCCACGGCTTGTCGGGCACCACGAACTTCTGCGCCGACAGCAGGATGCTGGCCACGATACACAACAGCCCGCCCACCCCGGCGATGCCGAACCCCGGGAGGACAAATATCTCCACCGCCAGCAGCGCCACGCCGGCGAAGAAGAGCAGGATCTCCCACGTCTCGGCCAGCCCGGCCGCGTGCTTGCCGAGGAAGAACACCGTGACGAGCGCCAGCCCGGCCAGGCCGAAGACGCCGAAGCCCGGCGTCTTGAGCTCGATGATGATGCCCAGGATGCCCAGCGTGAGCAGTAGCGGGCCGATCACATCAAGGGTGCGCACGAGCGACTCGCTCCAGTTCATCGGCAGCTCCACCACCTCGCGGCCGGCCATGCCGTAGTGCTCGAGCACCTCATCGAGGGTGCGCACGCTCTTCTGCGAGAAGCCGTAGCGCTGTGCCTCCGTGTCGGTCATGGTGAGCAGGGTGCGGTTGTCGATGATCCTCTTGGTGGTGGCGAAGCGCTCGCGCTCGGCAGGGGTCAGGTGATCGAAGTCCTGCCCTTTGACGTATTCGGCCTTGCCGTCGGCGGTCACACACTCGTACACCTCGTAGTCTTCCATCACCATC
>JADHXT010000227.1 GCA_016782825.1 Candidatus Brocadiia bacterium
CATTCGCCGCACAGTCCCTGTAGGATCTTCACCTGACAGAAGCAAGCTGCTGTTCGTCGGCGCTGGCCCGCTGGGTGCTTCCGGTTCACCGATCGGGAAAGGAGCGTTACCGTGGCTCGACTCCGCTCGCCCTCTCTGGACATGGACCGTCGTCGTTTCCTCTCGCGGTGCGCCTGTGCGTGCGCGGGTTGTGCCGCAGGCAGCGCTGTGTTGAGACCGCAAGCAACCGGCGCAGAACAGGCGGCCAACGCAAAGCCCAAGGTCCGCTTGGTGTTCTGCGAGACGACGAGCGACCGCCCCATCTGGCCCAACGTGGGCTATGACTTCGACGCCCGTCGCAAGCAGCTCATCCACGTGCTCGCCCAGGGCCGCCCTGACATCGAGTGGCTCCCAACTCGCGTGATGGAGGGCTCCAAGGAAGAGACCGTCGCCAAGGTCCTTCAGGCCGATGCGGAAGTGGATGGTTACATCATCGGCATTCAGGGGCTGGGGTGGCGCAACGACGTGGCTAAGCTGTGCTCGACCGGGAAGCCGACCTTGCTCGTGGACAACCTGTTCGGTGGATCGGGCCTCTTCCTCACCCGCCTGCCCCACATCATTCGGATGGGCAAACCGGTGGACTGGATCAGCTCCTCGAACGACCAGGACATCGTGGCCGCAGCTCGCCACTTCGTCCTGCTGAAGCAGGGAAAGGCGCCTGCCGGTGTGGCCGCCGCGTTCCGCGCCACGCGACGTGAGCGTACGCCCACGGAGGCGGACTGGACATGTGAGCCTGACCCGCTCCCCACCCCCGACTTCGACACGGTGCTGAAGCAACTGCACGAGACCAAGATCCTCGTCGTCGGTGGTGGATGGGGCGGCGACCGCTTCCGCAAGGCCGCACAGCAGGTGGTCGGCGTGACCTTCGTCCCCATCCCCTTCAAGACGATGGCCGGCACCTACGAGCGGGCCGACCGAGCCGCGGCCGAGGCCTTTGCCGACGGCTGGATGAAGCGTGCCAAGGAGGTCGTGGAGCCCAAGCGTGACGAGATCAGGCGGTCGGGCGCCATGTACGTCGCCATGAAGCAGTTGATGGCTGAGCACGGCGCCACGGGCATCAGCATCAACTGTCTGGGCGGCTTCTACGGCGGACACCTCAAGGCCTATCCGTGCCTCGGCTTCAGCCAGCTGAACAACGATGGCTTGGTGGGCGGGTGCGAGGCCGACCAGATGTCCGCACTGACGATGGCCACGGTCGGCGCCCTGTTCAAGCGGCCAGGCTATATTTCCGACCCCGTGATGGATACGTCGAAGAACCAGATCATCTACGCCCACTGCGTGGCAATGACGAAACCCTTCGGACCCGAAGGCGCGTCGAATCCCTACCACATCCGTACCCACTCCGAGGATCGGAAAGGGGCGTGCGTCCAGTCGCTTCTTCCTGCGGGCTACATGACGACGACCCTGGAGATCAACCCCGTGTCCCGCCAAGTGCTGCTCCATCGGGCCAAGACCGTGGGCAACAACCCGAGTGACATGGCCTGCCGCACCAAGCTCGAAGCCACTGTCAAAGGCGACATTGAGAAGCTGACCGAGCAATGGCGGATGGGCTGGCACCGCGTGACATTCTACGGTGATCTGGCTGAGCCTGTGGCCGAGCTCTGCAAGCGGCTGAAGCTTGCTCTGATCCAGGAGGCATAGACCGGCGCCCGTCCGCGGCATGCGGCACCCGCGCAAGCTACAACGACCAGCCCTTCCGGTACTCCCGGTGAAGATACCGGTTGGCGGCCTCGTCGTTGGTCACCTTCATCTTCGCCCCATCCCACTCGATCTTCTTCCCTGCGCGCAAAGCCACGTTGCCCAGAAGACACATCTCTGTGAGCGCGCCACTGTGCTTGACGAAGTCCGACCCAGCGGGCGCTCCCCCTCGGCACGCGCTGATCCATTCCCGATCGTGGCCGGGAGAGCGAGGCAGCACCCTGGGAGGGCGCCCATAGGCCTTCATCTTCGCCTCGGGAACGAGGCGGTGCCCCATGAGAATCCCTCGGTCGCCGATGTAGGTGACATCGCCCATGCGCCGCCCGGGCTCCAGCCCCTTGGGCCGCGGGGGCTTCAAGCCACCGTCGTACCAGGTCAGCCTGAGCGGCGGCATGGCGCGGCGGGCAGGGAATTCGAAGCGCGCGATGACCCCGAGCGGGTAGACCTCTGGATCGGGTTTCGTCGAGGACGCCTCCACGCTGCTCGGATAGCGGAGTTCCAGCGCCTTGAACACGGTGGAAAGCTTGTGACATCCCAGGTCGCCGAGCAGCCCCGTGCCGAAGTCCCACCAGTTGCGCCACGTCCACGGGCAGTAGGCGGGGTGGTAGGGCCGTTTGGGGGCGGGCCCCAGCCACAGGTCCCAGTCCAGGCCATCGGGCACAGGCGGCGTCTCGGGCGGACGCCCCCACGTGGCAGGGGTGGCCCAGAACCGCGGCGGGCACCACACGCGCACCTCCCGCACGTGCCCGATCGCACCATCCAGGATGAACTCTCTGACCACCCTGTCCACCTCCGTCGCCTGTCCCTGGTTGCCCAGTTGGGTCGCCACGCCCGCGCGGCGGGCCGCCTCGGCGATCTCGCGGGCCTCGCGCACGGACCAGGCGAGCGGCTTCTCGCAGTACACGTGCTTGCGCCGTCTGAGCGCTGCCATCGCCACCACCGCGTGGGTGTGGTCAGGCGTCGCGATCATCACGGCGTCGGCGTCCTCTTTGGCCAGAAGCTCGCGGAAGTCGTTGTAGGCCACACAGCCCCTGTACTTGCCAGAGCGCGTCTGCTTCGCGTAGGTGGCGTCCACGGCCCGGCGCGCCGGCTCGCGTCCTCCGGTTTTTTGCTCCTTCCCTTGCGTCCAGTTCCATGAGAGGTAGCCGGGGCCTTCGCGGTTCACGTCGCACACGGCCACCACCTGCACCTCGGGCAATTGCTGCATGCGCGTGATGTCCTGCATGCCCTGTCCGCCCATGCCGATGCCAGCCAGGGTCGTCTTGTCGCTCGGGGCGGTGCGCCCCTCCCCACCACACACGTGCCTGGGCACCACGGCGAGCGCCGCCGCCGCGGCTATCCGGCGTAGCACGCGCCGCCGCGTCAGAGCGTCACTCACGGCTGCCTTCCCGTTTTTCCTGGGTCGCTGCATACGCGCCATGTTTGGGGCCTCCTTCTGCTGCCTTGCGCGAATGATGTCAAGGTACTGTCCCCTGCCCCTCTTGTCAAGGCAGCCCTTGGAAATCGCAGGGCTTGCCCTGGCAGCGATAGTCATGTAAAGTCGATCGGCACCCACCAACGGAACCGACGTTACGGCCGCGCGGATCTGGAGCGGAGACGAGAATGAACAACAGGACACGATGTGCAGGGAAAGCTGCATTCAGTTCACTGGCCATGGTGTTGCTGGTCACCTTCGCGGGAGTCGACCAGGGACAGTGCGCCACGCCCGACGAGAGCAAGAGCGCCATGCTCGCAGTGTGTGCGAGCGAGCAGCACGCATTCACTCCGAAAGTGCGCCAGGCCTTTCTTGCCTACGCCAGGTCGCAGGCACAGGCCGATCTCCAAGCTCAAGGCAAGTCACTGCCCAGAGACTTCCTGGCCTGGATCGACAGCGACTCGGAGGTCGCAGGTTCTGTCTATGGTGCTCACGACACGCCGTCGCAGGTGCTGCTCCAGCTCTACGCCCTGCGGCTCGACTTGGGGAAGGCCCGGTTTGAGAAGTACCGCCAGCTCGCCCTGGCCACCGCCATCGTGTTCGCTAAGAGGGATTTCCCCGCCGACATCACGCCGCGCGCTCCGCTTAAGCTTGTGATCAACGGCGATCCGCGGGAGCCGATCAACACGAAAGAGCCCGGCCGCAAGCTCGATAAGAACGACCACATCATCAACTTCCTCAACGACAACACCATCGAGGAGGAGGTCGTCGTCGGACACAAGGAGGTAGCCCCCGCACTCCAGTACGACAAGCGCGGTATCGCGATCCCCGCGCCCAAGAAGCGGAAGCCCAGGAAGGTGCCGGTCATCGAGAAACGCAAGCGCTCGCTCTACGCCTGCGACGTGCTGGCCAGCAAAACCCTTCAGGCGCGATTCAACGCCTATATGAAATCCAAAGGCCACCCCGTGGAGATTGACTGCGGCGAGCGGGTCGTGTACTGGAAGAGCCGGGACGCGGTCCACGGCCAGCAAGGGAAGAACATCGCCGCAGCCTACAAGTTGTTCCGCACCGCATACGAGGCCAAAGGCCTCCTGCCCGCACGGCCCGACCCGGCGCCGTCGCCGGCGGAGCGGAGCATCTACATGATCCTGAACTGCGAGCACAAGTTCCCCGTAGCGGCCCAGGCTCAGCGCAAGTGGCCTCGTTTCCCCCTCACGGCGCCCTGGCCGGTCCTCACGCTGCTGGTGGACGACGACCAACCGTTGCGCGAACGCGAGGAGCGGTGGGTCGCGTTTCGCGACCGAGGCGAGTTCAAGACCTACGGCGAGTACATCGGCGGGATCGCCCAGCAGTATGACATGCAGTCCGCCCGCCGCCTGAAACCGTTTCCGTTCACCTATCACACCATTCAGATGATGCTCAAGGACGGGGGTGTGTGCGGGACGATGGCCGCCATCTCCGCGCGCAGCCACATTGCCCTCGGCATCCCCGCCGGCCAAGCCATCCAACCGGGCCATTGCGCCATGGTCGCTTTCCGGTATGACCCGAAGAGGAAGCTCTATGCCTGCAAGGGAGGGCAATACGCGACCGGCGGTGATGAGAAGACCACGCCGTTCGCGAGATGGTACTTCGGCGATGCTGCCAAGAACTGCCCCAGGAGACCAGGCTTTGGGGTCCAGCCCAACCCACGCAAGCCCATGGTGTACCACCAGAGCATCACGTGGGCCGTGAACTATGGAATGGCGTCTTTCCTGGACTCCACGATGGCGCATCGCGTCTACCGACTCCTGGACGAAGCCACGCGCAAAGCCGCCGGCAGGAAGCTCCTGACAAGCGGGCTCGCGATCAACCCCTACAACTTCCTGCTGACCGATGCCGCCCAGGCAGCGGCCGGCACGCCGCAGGAGCAGATGCGTTTCTGGCGAATGTTTCAGGCGGCACTCCAGGCCGCCGGCGACAAGGCGGGCTGCCCCGCCGACGGACTCTACAGCCAGACCGTCAAGAAGAGGGTATTCGCAAGCATCGCCAAACTACCGGCGCCGAAGGGCAAGCAGGCCGCGAAAGAAGTCTACGCCTTTCTCCAGGCCGAGAAGTGCGACGCTCCGACCGCTCTGGTTACCTATCGCTTGGCGGTTGAGGGACTGCCTGCATTGCTGGCCAGCACGGAATCGGACTACAAGAAGCACTTGAGTTCCACAAGGGCCAAGGTCTCAAGCGAGAACGACGCAGCCTGTAACAAGATGGCCGCTGCGCTCAAAGCCACCGCAGCTTCCATCACGGACAAGAATCAGAGGAAGCAATGGGCCCTGGGCCTCTGGAAGCAGTCCGAAGGACGCGAGAAGTACTTCGGACGATGGATGCGCGTCGCCACTGACCCGGCAGTGGCCTTCTTGGCCAGAGAGGCCGGCCAGCACCTGCCAAAGGACCCGCAACTCATGCAATCGCTCTTGGACCGGCTCGCCGCTGAACTGAAGGAATCAGTAGCCAGTCAGCGAGACATCAAACGCTGTCGCCTGCTGGCCGCCAAGATCAAAGCCGCAGCGAAGCATGCGAAGGACCCGGACCAGAAACGGAAATGGGCCCAAGGCCTCTCCAAGATCATCACAGGCCACGAAACCTTCAAGCCCAAGACCGCCCGAAAGAACGCAAGACCACTCCGCGATCCGTGCGCCGATACAATCAAAGAGCTCCTCGCATCGCCCTAACGCCGCGGACACTGGGCGAACTGCGACTGACCGCAGCTCAGCCCCGGGACGAGCGCCAGACAGAGGATGGCGAGCGCGCGCGGTCCCAAGAGGGCCCGACCTGCGAACATGCCGGCGCGAGCCGCGTGGGTCGTTGGCTCACGCCTCCTGTCCCGCACGGCAATGCAGATGACAGCAGACGGTTCTTCCGCCGCCCACGGAAGTGATGGAAGGGTACGCCTCGCGGCAGACGGGCATGGCGTGCCTGCATCGCGGGTGGAAGTGGCAGCCGGCCGGCGGCGCGCTCGGCGACGGCACGTCGCCTGCGAGTCGGATGCGCGTGCCGCGGCCCCGCTCGTCC
>JADHXT010000228.1 GCA_016782825.1 Candidatus Brocadiia bacterium
CTGCTCGCCGCGCTGTTCGACCTCGGTGGCGGCCCCGCGCGCATGCTGATGCGCAAGATGGCGGAGGTGGGGCTGCTGTGGGTGGCGTGCCTGGGCGTGATGACGATTTGGCGGTCGTTTGCGGCGCTCTCTGCAATGCGGAGCGTGCTGCACGCGGTGCTGCTGTGGGTGCCCGTGTTTGGCAAGCTGTCGCGGCGCCTGGCCACGGCGCGGTTCGCCGACACGCTGGAGTGTCTCTACGCGGCCGGCGTGCCCACGCCCGAGGCCCTGTCGCGGTCGGCGGCGGCGTGTGGCAACGCGGCGATTGGCCGGCGGATCCTCGATTCCGTGTGGCTGGTGCGCGAGGGGGGCACCATCACGTCGGCGTTGCAGGCCAGCCGCGCGCTGCCTTCCCTGCTGCTCAATATGGTGGCCACGGGCGAGGAAGCCGGCAAGCTCGAGGAATCGCTCCACAAGGTGGCCGAATACGAGCGCGAGGATGCCGGCGTGGTCATCGAGCGGCTCGCGAAGGTACTCCCGACGATCATCGTGTTGGCGGTCATCGGCCTGTTGGCCTACATGGTGCTCAGCGCGTGGGGAGTCGTGCTGCGCATTCCGTTCGCGGTGAACTGATGGCACAGGAATCCTTCACGCAGCGGGTGTGGTTTCTCGTCGGGCCCACGGCCAGCGGCAAGACCTCGCTCGGCATCGAGGTGGCCGAACGGGTGGGGGCGGAAATCCTGTCGCTCGATTCGATGGCGCTCTACTGCCGGATGGACATCGGCACGGCCAAGCCGAGCGCCGACGAGCGGCAGCGCATCCCGCACCACCTGGTCGACCTCGCGGAGCCACACGAGGCGTTCAGCACGGGACGCTATCTGGCGGCGGCCGACGCCGCCATCGCCGACGTGGTGGCCCGGGGCCGCCTGCCGCTCTTCGTCGGAGGCACGCTGCTCTACCTGAAGGCATTGACCGAGGGATTCTTCGAGGGGCCGGCCGCGGACTGGAATCTGCGGAACCGTCTCGTCGCCCAGGCCGAGGCCGATGGCACGGAGGCACTGCACCGCCAACTGGCAGAAGCCGACCCCGAAGCCGCGGGGCGCATCCACCCCAACGACCTTCGGCGCATCGTGCGGGCGCTCGAGGTGTTCGAGGTGACCGGCGTGCCCATCTCCGCCCAGCAGACGCAGTTTGGCCAGCCGTCGTCACGCTACGACTGCGTGCTCGCCGGCATCCGCCGCGACCGCCAGGAGCTCTACTCGCGCATCAACCGCCGCGTGGACGCCATGTTCGAGGCCGGCATGGTGGGCGAGGTGCGGGGCCTGCTGGCCGACCCGCGGGGCATCAGCCATGCGGCAGCCCAGTTCGTCGGCTACAAGGAGATCATCGCCTATCTGCACGGCGACACGAGCCTCGACGACGCCCGCGAGCTGGTGCAGACCCACACGCGGCAGTTTGCCAAGCGCCAGTTCACGTGGTTCCGCCGCTTCCCGCAGATCCGCTGGGTCGACGCGTCGCCGCAGAGCACGGTCGAGGAGCTGGCCGATGCCGTGATCGAGGCGCTTGAGCTCGACGGGCCGCGTGACGGCGTTGACTGAGCGCCCCGCCTGCCCTATAATCCTGCCGTCACGTGGGAGACTCAGATGGCCAAGAAACGCACCGTGTTTGGCTGCCAGCAGTGCGGGCATCAGGCGCCCCGGTGGTTGGGGCGTTGCCCGGAATGCGGCGAGTGGGATTCGCTCGTCGAGGAGTCCTTCACCCCGCCGAGCGCCACGGCCAAGCTCACGGGCAGGGACGCCAAGCCCCAGGCGCTCTCCAGCATCGCTCCCATCACCGAGCCGCGGTTGCGTTGCGGCATCGGCGAGCTGGACCGCGTGCTTGGCGGCGGCCTCGTTTCGGGCTCGGCCGTGCTCGTGGGCGGCGACCCCGGCATCGGCAAGTCCACGCTCCTGCTCCAGGCCTGCCAGGGGTTCAGCCTCCAGGGGCTGCGCACGCTGTACGTGACGGGCGAGGAATCGCTGATGCAGGTGAAGCTCCGCTCGGAGCGTCTCGGCGTATGTGCCGAGGGTCTGCTGGTGCTCGCCGAGACCAGTGCCGACGCCATCGCCGCGCACATCCAGGCGGTGAAGCCCGACTTCGCCGTTGTCGATTCCATCCAGATGGTGTTCAAGCCCGACGTCGGGTCGGCACCCGGCAGCGTGGCACAGGTGCGGGACAGCTCCGCGCAGCTCGTGCAGCTCGCCAAGGCCACCGGCGTGCCGATCGCGCTCATCGGCCACGTGACGAAGCAGGGCGCCATCGCCGGGCCGCGGATTCTCGAACACATGGTGGACACGGTGCTCTACTTCGAGGGCGACCGCTTCCACAGCTACCGCCTGCTGCGCGCGGTCAAGAACCGGTTTGGCCCGACCAACGAGATCGGCGTGTTCGAGATGCGGGCCAGCGGCCTCGCCGAAGTGAGCGACCTGGCGGGCGTGTTCGTCTCCCATCGCCGCGGCGCGGTGTCGGGCTCTGCCGTGGTGCCCACCCTCGAGGGCACCCGCGTGCTGCTCGTGGAAGTGCAGGCCCTGGTGGCACGGGCCAACTTCGGCACGCCCGAGCGCAAGGTGAGCGGCCTGGACCGCAACCGCGTGGCCATGCTCCTGGCCGTGCTCGACAAGCGGGCCGAGCTGCTCCTGGCGGGGCACGACGTGTTTGTAAACGTCGTGGGCGGCGTGCGCGTGGTGGAGCCTGCGGCCGACCTGGCAGCAGCCATCGCCATCGCATCGAGCTTCACCGACCGCCCCGTGCCGGCCGAGCTCGTGGCCATCGGCGAGATCGGCCTGGCGGGCGAGGTGCGTGGCGTGTCGCAGCTCGAGGCCCGCCTGCACCAGGCCGCCAAGCTCGGCTGGAAACGAGCCATCGTGCCGCGCGACAGCGCCCGCACGCTGAGCCGGCGCTTCGAAGGCCTCGAGCTCATCTTCGTGGACGCCCTGGCTGAAGCCCTCGAGGCCGCCACGGGCTAAGCGCGCCATTCCACACTTGAGAAAACGGCCTCGGGGCGGTATCATATACCCCGTGCCACAAGGTGCACGCTCCCTGATGCTGGTGGAGAGAAGACACCATGGCGATTGGACGCAGGAATCGCATCCGGCGGCCCGCGGCGATTGTGGCGCTGCTGGCGGCCGCGTTGACAGGCCTCGGGAGCGGCTGCCTGCCGACATTCGGCGCGGCGGGCCGCGCCAAGGTGCGCCTGCACGGCAGGAAGCTGCTCGTAGCGCCCTTCCGCATGCCGAACGCCGCCTACTTCGAGTCCAAGGTGGGTGCGCTCTTCGCCCGGCAGGTCGAGGGGATGATTCACGCCGATCTGCCGAAGGCCAAGATCATCAACCTCGATGCCGTGCCCATCGAGCTCACGTCGCTCGCCAATGTGGACCGCGCCCGCCTGACGCCCGTGATGGTGGCCAGAGAGATGGGCGCAGACTACGTACTCTACGGCGAGATCCATATGCTCCAAGGCAAGAAGCCGAAGTCGTTCGGCGTGTTGCAGGGAATGCTGATCATGTCCGCTCGGGTGGTGGATCTGAACGATGGCAAGGTGGTGTGGCGGTTGCAGCCCTCGTCCAAGAAGTACCACTATCCGCCGCTGCTGGCCGGCACGGAGCTCATTCCGGCATACGAGACCGATGAGGAAGACGTGATACGCAAGGTCATGCTGACGGCGGCTCTCGAGCTTGCCGCCGTGTTCACCGGCAGGAAGCCCGAGCCGGAGAAGGAATCCAAGCTCTAGCCCGCATTTCTCACCACGCTTGCGTGGATCGCAAACACACCGGCGAAGGCCAGCCAGGAGAAGTCATCCTGAGCAAAGCGAAGGATCTCCCGAAGGAGCCGGCGCTGCGACAGGGTGTGTGATAGCAGAACGCCCCCTCCCCTGAGAGATTCTTCGCTGCCGCTCAGAATGACCCCTTCTGAGGCGCAGTCGCTCTCGGCGTGGTGGGGAATGCGGGCTACCCGCGTTCGAGATACTGCTTGCTGTGCAGCTTCTGGTAGGTCTGGCTGGCGGTGGCGAGTTCGGCGTGGGTGCCCACGTGCTCGATGCGTCCCTTGGCCAGCACCACCACCCGGTCGGCGGTGCGCAGGGCCGAGAAGCGATGCGATACCATGAGCACGGTGCGCCCCGCCGCGAAGGTCTCGAGTTCTTGTTGCAGGCGGTCTTCGGCATCCACGTCGAGGGCCGAGGTGGCCTCGTCCAGGATAAGGATGCGCGGGTTGCGCAGCAGTGCCCGTGCCAAGGCGATGCGCTGGCGCTGTCCGCCGGACAGCTTGGCTCCGCCTTCCCCCACCACCGTGTCGTAGCCGTCGCTCAGCTCGCCGACGACGAAATCGTGGGCCAAGGCCGCGCGCGCGGCGGCCTCGATCTGCTCGGCCGTGTACTCGTGGCTTCCGAAGGCGATATTGCGGCGCACCGTGTCGTTGAAAAGCATGATGCTCTGGCTCACATAGCCGATCTGCTGGCGGAGCGAGGCATGGGTCACGGTGCGGATGTCCGTGCCATCGATGCGGACGGCGCCCTCGGTGGGGTCGTAGAATCGCATGAGCAGATTGATGACGGTGCTCTTGCCCGAGCCGTTTTCGCCGACGATGGCGATCACCTCGCCGGCGCGGATGCGCAGGTCGAAGTCGTGCAGCACCGTGTGAGGTGGGTCGTAGGCAAAGGACACGTGGTCGAAGTGGATGTCCGACGTGAGTGGGGGCAGCGGCTGGGCGTTGGGCCTCTCGGCGATCTCCCGCGGAGTGTCCATGACGGCGAACACCCGCTTGGCAGCGGCCGAGCAGCGCTGCGTGTCGGTGTACACGTCGCGCAGCTTCGAGAGCGGGGTGTACACCTGCTTCACACAGAAGGCGAAGTACATGAGCTCGCTGAGCATCATCTGGCCCGCGAGCACCAGATGGGCGCCATACACGGCCACGGCGATGCGGCAAAGCCAGTAGAGGGCTTCGGACACGGGACGCGCGATGGCGCGAACGAGTGCTCTGCGGCAGGTGTAGTGGCGCATCTGCTCGGCGCTCTCGGCGAACCGCCCGCGCTGGTAGTCTTCGGCACTGTAGGCCTTGATCACGGAGGCGCCCTGGATGCTCTCGCCCAGGATGCGCATCACGTCGGCCCGGCGCTGGAGGCTCTTCTTGGTGTAGCGGCGGGTGTACTTGCCGGCGATCTTCATCAGATACCCCGCCACAGGCAGGGCGATGAACGTGATGAGCCAGAGCCGCCAGCTCAGGAACAGCGTGATGACGAGCCCGCCCATCATCTGGAAGGGCGCGCGCACGAGGTCACGGAACACCGACCGCCCGCCGTTGCGCAGCTCGCTCAGGTCGGGGCCAAACGTTGACATCGTGCCGCCGAGCTGCTGGCGCGTGAAGAAGCGCATCGAGAGACCCGTCACGCGGCGAAACAGGTCGTTGGTCATGTCCGTCCAGCCGTTCAGGCTCGCCGCCTGGAGGAGGTACTCGCGCAGGAAGTCCAGGATGCCGCGTATGACGACCATCGCGAGGAAAGCCAGGCCGAGGATCACGATCGTGCCCATCAGCACGCGGTCGGGGCTGTTGTGGGTGTTCAGGTAGTCGAGCAGCGGCCGGCCGATCGGGTTCTGAAAGATCTTCTTGGTGACGAGCTGGCTCGGCTGGCCGCTCACGCGCTGACTCAAGAGCACTTCGAGGCAGACGACGAACACGCCGACCGAGGCGAAGTTCATGCCCTCGGCCAGGAAGCTCGATGCCGTGGAGATGATGACGCGCACCTTGTAGCGCCACACGTAGCCGATATAGCGCCAGTAGTCGCGCATGGGATGCCTCGGGTGGAGAGCGGCCCGCGGGTGGGGCAGCCACGGCGGATGCCCGCCGATCGGGAGCGGCGAGACGCTCGCCGCTCAAACAATGGCAGGCACCCCATTTCCTGAGAGCCTGCCACTCGCCCAATTCTACGCTTCGTGCCTTGCCAAGTCAAACTCGTTGACTCCCCCGTGCGACGCGACTATAATCGGCCACGCCACGTCACACCGCGTGGCGTTTGTGCTTCCCATGCCTCTCATCGTTGGGATCGGGCAGAATGGCTTTTCTCGACCTGATCGTCTTGGTTCTCGTGTTGCTCTTCCTGCTGCACGGGCTGTGGCGGGGGCTCCTGCGCAAGCTGGCGGGGATCGCCGCGCTGGTGGGCGCGTGTCTGGCGGTCGGCT
>JADHXT010000229.1 GCA_016782825.1 Candidatus Brocadiia bacterium
GGCATCCGCTCCGCCGAGGAGGAGGAGGACTCCCAGAGAGCCGGCGACGCGGAGGCAAGCCAGGACGAGCTGAGCTTCCACGACGGCGTGAACCTGGATGTGCCCGCCTACCTCCGCAGGAAAACGCCGTACCGAAAAGGTCGGTGAGCCGCCTTCGGAGGGCGCCCATGCCCGACACGTGCCCACAGCCTGCCCCAGACCTGCCGGCCGCCGACGGCTCCACGGTGCCCGCATTCCCGCGCCCGCTGCTCGTGGCGTGGGTCGTCGCGGTAGCCGTGGCCGTCGTGCTGGGCGTGGGCGTGGGACCGGAGGCCCCCGAGCACCCCACGCCCGTGTCGCTCCCCAACGCGTATCGCCTGCTCGTGGGGGTGGAGCTGTTCCTCCTGCTCTTCGTCGCGCCGCTCGCATGGCTGGGCGAGCGGGGGCGGGCAGGGGGCATGGGGCCGCTGCTCGTGCTCCTGGCGACGGCGCTGCCGGCCGTGGTGGCCACGGCGTGGGCTGCGGACGTCCGTGTGGCCTCGGTGGTGGCGAGTCAGGGCTACCTGGTGTTGGCTGCCATCTTCGCCGCGGCGTACGGCTGCTTCGATGCCCGCGGGCAGTGGCGTGCGGCGTATGGCGCCGTTCTTGGGGGGCTGGGCGCGGGCGCTCCGCTGGTTGGCTTTGTCGCGGGCGACCTGTTCCGGCTCCCCCTCACGTGGGTGTACGCCCTTTCGCCTTTCTGGGTGGCTGATCGCCTCTGTGGCCCTTGGGCCTTCGCCCTTCACTGGGCCATCCCCACGGCCGCGCTCCTGGCTGCCTCGGGCTTGTTGGCCCTCCTGGCACGCCGCCTGGCATCTTGACCCGATGCATCCCCCGCGCGATAATAATAGCTTCTGACGGGTTCCCCACGGAGGAAGGCGTATGGCAGGTTTCTACGATTGGCCCCCGGTGGTGCAGGCGCTCTGCGGCGGGCTATTCACCTGGGCGCTCACGGCTGCCGGCGCGCTGCCCGTGCTGTTCGCCAAGCGGGTCAACCGCAAGATGTTCGACGGCATGCTCGGCTTTGCCGCGGGCGTGATGATGGCCGCCAGCTACTGGTCGCTGCTGGCGCCCGCGATCGAGATGGCCGGGAACATGGGCTCGCTGCCCTGGCTGCCCGCCGTGGTGGGGTTCGTGGCCGGCGCGGTGGTGCTGCGCCTCGTCGATTTCATCCTGCCTCACCTGCATCCCGGACTCGCCGATCACCCCGAGAAGGCCGAGGGCGTGAGCACGTCGTGGCGGCGCAGCACGCTGCTCATCCTGGCCATCACGCTGCACAACTTCCCCGAGGGGCTGGCCGTGGGCGTGGCGTTCGGAGCCACGGCCTACGGCATCGAGGGCGCCTCCATCGGCGCCGCCATCGCTCTCACCGTGGGCATCGGCATTCAGAACTTCCCCGAGGGACTCGCCGTGGCCATGCCGCTCCGCCGCGAGGGCCTTTCCAGGGGGCGGTGTCTGTGGTACGGCCAGCTCTCGGGCGTGGTCGAGCCCGTGGCGGCCGTGATCGGCGCGGGGCTGGTGATCCTCATGCGGCCGATCCTGCCTTACGCACTCGCCTTTGCTGCGGGTGCGATGATCTTCGTCGTCGTCGAGGAGCTGATTCCCGAGGCCCAACGCGAAGGCAACGAGGACATTGCCACCATGGGCGTCATCGCAGGCTTCACGGTCATGATGTTTCTCGACGTCGCACTCGGGTAGCCGCGCGGCGGCCACGTCTGGTGTCCCCTGTCTTGTGTCGCGAGGCGTTCCATGGACTTCAAGCTGTTTCTCGTCACGTTCTCCGCGGTGTTCCTGGCCGAGCTGGGCGACAAGACTCAGTTGGCCACCATGAGCTTTGCGTCGGGCAACCGCCACGCCTTGTGGCTGGTGTTCATTGCTTCGTCGCTGGCGCTGGTCGCCACGAGCGCCATCGGCGTGCTGGCCGGCGGCGCGCTGTCGCGGCTGGTGGACCCGCGGTACATCAAGATCGGCGCGGGCATTCTGTTCATCCTCATCGGTGTGGCCACGCTGTTGCTGCCCGGCACTAAGCGCGAGAAGGCCTTCGGGCGGCTGCACCGCGAGCTCGAACGCTACATGACCATCGACCAGTGCCGCACGTGCGAGAGGTTCCAGGGCGTGGTGCAGGACTTGGTGGAGCACGACCACCCCGAGCTGCGCGGCGTGCTCAGGCAGCTCCACGTGGACCCCACCGACCACCACGAGGCCCTGCACTGCGAGGACTGCTCCGCGAAGCGCCTCCGCGCGTTGTTCGACGAGGAGCGTCCCCGAGGCGAATCAGGATAGTCTCGCATGGCGGAACACGCGGCCCACGAACCTGAAGAGGACGAAGATGATCGACCTGGCGAGTAAGGACTACGTGGTGATCGTGCAGTGCCACATCGTGAAGGAGCGCTGCCCAGGCTACTTCTGCGAGCAAGCCTTCCACGAGCGCACGGGCGGCTTCGCCGGCTACCCGGCGGACAAGGCTTATCGCTCGCTCTACATAACCTGCGGCGGCTGCTGCGGACGCGCCGTGCAGCGCAAGCTCACCAGCCTGACCCGTCAGCTCGAGAAGCGCGAGGGCATCGGCAAAGACCGCATCGTCGTGCAGCTCTCGTCGTGCATGACCAAGGATAACTTCCACGGCCCGCCGTGCCCGCACCTCGATTACATCAAGACCCTCATCGCCCGCGTGGGCCTCGACGTGCGCGAGGACACCCGCATCAGCGACTTGGCCGAGAAGCGCCGCACCGACGGCGTGTGGCAGGGGAAAGGGTGTGACGGCGAAACGTGACGCGCCGCGTTTCAGAACCCCGCGTCGCGGAGGTACTGGCGGCTGATGGCCAGGTCCTTCAGCGGGTCCTGGAGGTGGGTGTCGTGCTCGACGAGGATCCAGCCGTCGTAGCCGGCATCCACGAGGGCCTCCATCACCGCCGCATTGTCCAGGCCGATGTTGCCGGCGCCCAGCTCGCAGAAGCGGCCGCGCTGGGGCCAGCGGTCGAGGCCGATGTCGGGGTTCGTCACCAGCCAGTCCTTCAGGTGCACGGCCACGAGGCGGCCGGCATACTTCCGCACGATGTCCACGGGGTCGCCATCGGCGGCGGCGAGGTGGGCCGTGTCGAGGATGAGGCCGCAGTCGGGGCAGCGGGAGAGGAACTCCTCGAGTTCGGCCTGCGACTCGACGAGGCTGCCCAGGTGGTTGTGTAGCCCCACGCGGATGCCCCAGCGGTGGCAGGCCTCCACTTGGGTGTTCACCTGGCGGCAGAAGGTGTCGAAGTCCTTGCCGCTGACCATCGTCCACACATAGCTCTTGCCGAAGGCGGCGGTCCACTCGATGGTGGCGGCCGGCTCGGGGCCTGAGACGGTGGCGAAGTCCATCCCCAAGCGTCGGAAGAGGGCAGCCTTGTGGACGGCGTCGGCCTCGCTCGCGCCGCGCAGGCGTTCGAGCCCTTCGTAGCCGATGCTCTTGAGGCCAAGGAGGCGGCTCTCCAGGTCGAAGGCGCCGCCGTCCCACACGTTCATCCCGTAGTCGGCGATACCGAACTTCACGTGAGTGTCCTTCCGCTGGCGTGGGGCGAGATGCAGGCAGTCCCAGGAGAGGCATTCTAGGACTTCGGGCGTCGCCGCGCAACCAGTCGGCCCGGCGAGGACAAGTCCTTGATCGCCTCGGTGCGACGTGCTACGCTGGCCGGCGCATCCTCGATTCACCACATTCGGAGAAGTCGCCATGAGACGATGGTCGCTCGTCGCTTGCATCCCGATCGTGAGCGTGTGCTGGGCAGGCGCCCCCGAGACGCCGGTGCTGGAGGCGAAGCTGGTGGAGACCCACGCGTTCCGCGGTCGCGGCGGGGCAGGGCAGGGGCTGGCCATCGGCAAGGAGTTCTACTACGGCTCGAACGGCTCGAACATCTGCCGCTTCGACAGGAAATGGAACCTGATCGAGACGAAGCGCGTCCAAATCGACGGGGTTAACCACTTGGGCGCCATCGACTACCACGACGGCGTCATCTGGGGCGGCTTCCTCCACGGCCCCGAGAAAGGCAAGCACGACCCGAAGCTCAATCGCGGCATCGTCGCCACCCTCCGCGCGAGCGACCTGACGGTCACCAAGACGTGGGACATCACCCGCGACGTGAAGTGGATCGACCCCGTGTGTTTCGACGGCACCCATCTGTGGGTGGGCGACCTGTCCGACCTGGGCATCCACCGCTACCGGCTGACCGGCGACGGCCGGCTGGAGCGCACGGGCGTGCTCCGCACCCCGCGCGAGCTGCACTTCTCGCAGGGCATCCGGGTGGTGGGCGGTTGCCTCTACTCGATCCACACCTTCGGCAAGAAGGAAGGGCTCTTCGAGTTCATCATCCCCCAGAAGCTCGCGGCGACGCCGTGCCTCCCGACGCGGTCGTGGAACGTGCGGCGCACGGGGATGCACCTGGAGGGATTCGGCTTCGTGCCCGGCCACCCGAACCAGATCTGGGAAGCCCAAGGCAACCACGTGGACCGCTACGAGCTGGAAGGCCTCCCGAAGGCTCCGTAGCCACGAGCCATCGGGAAGCGAGGGGACGCTATGGGCAAGAAGACCCTGGTCACCGTGGTGGCGGCCGCCGCGCTGGTGGTGGCGCTGGCCATCATCGCCGCGTCGTCGCTCCGACCCCGCGCGACGGGCCAAGGCCCCGCGCCAGGCGGCGACCCGGCGGCGGAGCGCGAGGCGACTGCCGAGCGCCTCTTCGCCCAGGCCCAACTGGCGATGGACCGGGCCGACTGGACGGCCGTCATCGCCATCCTCGACCGGCTCTGGGTCGAGTGTGGCTCCACCCGCTTCCTCGAGGCCAACCGGGCCACCGTGTCCCGCATGCTCGCCCAGGCCAAGAGCAAGCTGGCCGTCGCTGTTCGGCCCCCCATCCCGCCACCGAAGAAGCCGCCACCCGCGCCGGACCCGGAGCCGAATCTGGCCGAGGCGCTGCGCGAGTGGCCCGTGGCGTTCGAGGACAAGCTCGCGTCCAGGGAATGCCTCAAGCGGGGATGGCTCTTCAAGGGGCAATACGGCGGCCACTTCGAGGTGAAGGGGGCGCTCCGGGTCTCAGGCATGCACACCATCTCGGCCGTGTGGTGGCGGCAGCCGGTTGGGGATGACTTTCTGCTTTCGGTGGACGTGTGCCCCGAGGACAACGCCACGCCGCTCATCTGGCTGTGCGGGCCGGGCTATGGCACGAGCCCGGGGACGGGCTACCTTCTGCGCGTGTCGGTGCTGGAAAAGCAGTTCCGCTTCGACCGCCACGGCCAGGCGTGGGGGCCGCCGCACGTGCCCGGCCCGCGCTGGGGCGAGTGGTATCACATTGACGTGCTGCGCCATCGGCGTGTGCTCGCGCTCCACATCAACGGGCAGCAGGTCGGGCGCTGGCACGATCCAGCCCCGCTCCGCGGCCCGGCCAACGCGTTCATCGGTTTCGGCTCGCACTTGGGCTTCTCCGGCAAGCGGGGCGCGTGGTTTCGTCAGATGACCATCCGCATGCCGGAAGAGGAGGCTCAGCGTCTGAAGAAGGCGCCCGTCGAGCGAATCCTCGACCCGCCACTCACTGTCCTGCCTCGACCGAACGGCGAACGGCTGGCGCACGACGGCTTCGGCCAGGGGGTTATCTCGCGCTGGAGCGCCGCGCGAAGGGAATGGGGCATCCACGAGACGAAAGAGGGCCTCGTCCTTCGCGGCCCGAACGCGTGGCCCCGCCCGTGGCGTGTCGAGGCATTCACCGCGCCCTTCGCCCTCGACCTGCCGATGAGCTACTTCCCGAACGGCGAGGCCGTGAACTTCTCCGTGCGCCTGCGGCACGGGGATGCCCTGGACAAGGGACGGGAGCGCTACCGCGGCTGGACACTCAGCTTCCCCGCGGGCGACGGGCTCGTGGCGCTGGACTGGCACGACGAGGAGGGCAAGGCCCATCGTTCCGCCCAGAACGCCTACTTCGCTCCCGTGCCTGGTCGGCAGTACGTCCTCCGGCTCGAGCTGGCCAGGGAGAGACTTCGTGTGTTCAGCAACGGCGCGCTCATCCTCGCCGGCCGGTCGCCGAGGCCCATTGCCGATGGCGAGCCGGTGTATCTCGGCTTCCGCCAGATCTACGGCGGCTCGCGCGTCCGGCACGTCACGGTGCACCGGATCGACCCG
>JADHXT010000230.1 GCA_016782825.1 Candidatus Brocadiia bacterium
GGGTAGCTCCGCACGAGACGCCCCGTCGCGGCGTCGAGCGCCTGGAGCTGCTTGTGCGTGACCACGTAGACGCGGCCGCCCGCCGCCACGGGAAGCACGCTCCCCGGCACGGCCGTGGCGGGGTAGCCGAGCCGCATGGGCGTCGGCTCGAGTCCCGCCTCCCACAGGCGCAGGCCGTTGAAGGCATCGCGGGCAATCAGGCCGGCGTAGAAGAGACGCCCGCCGGCCGTCACCATGTTGCTCACCTCGTGCATCGGGCCTGCGACCCAGCGAACGCGCCGCGGCGGACCCACCAGACGGTCGCCCGAGGCGGCGTTGCCGTCGGGGCCGTGGCGCGGGTGCCCCCACTCGTCCATCTCCTTCGGCCAGGGCTTGCGGAGAGCCTTGCCGCCCACCCACGCCACGCCTCCCGGACACAGCACCCGCATCACCTCGGCGAGCGCGACGCCCGTGCGCGGCAGGTCCTCGGCCACAAGCAGGTTCACCAGATGCTCCGCGTAGGGGAGCCGTGACGCATCGTAGCGCTCGGCCCACGCCTGCCCGTACAGGCGGCGCTCCCGGAGGAGCGTGCGGGCCTTCTCGACAGCCGCCCGCTCGGGATCCAGGCCGTGGACCAGGAAGCGGCCGTCGCTCGACAGCTCGGCGGTGAGCCTTCCGTCGCCACAGCCAAGGTGCACGCACAGCCCGCCGCTCACGCCGGCCGCGCGCACGATCTCGGCGGCACGAGCCTTCGGGTCACCGGGCAGCCCCGCGCCGCAGGCGACGGCGGCGACTGCAAGCATGCCGAAGGTCAGGCGAGCCGTTGTACTGCCGAATCCGCTGACAGAATCCTGGTGCATAGATCACGGTGCCCTTATGCGGCCGTCGCGCCGTCGCGGGTGAGAGGGAGCATGTCACCTCACTTCCACAAGCTCGATCCCCAGGTCAGGTATGCACACATCGTCGTGGCCCGTCAAGCCCGGCACGACGATTCGGTCGGCGATGATCTGCCCCGGCTTCCACATCCAGGTCGGCAAGACTCCGTCGGCGGGCAGATACCGCCACGACCGCGCGGACCTCCAGTCGACGCAGGTGAAATGGAGCACCACGGCGAGGTCTCTGTCGGTGGGCTTCTCGCAGCGCCAGTAGAGGGTCAGCTCGATGCCACCCGGGGCGCTGGCCTCGCCGATGCCCAGGAGGGTGGCGAAGCCATCGAAGGTGCCGCCCTCCGGCCACACGCCCTCGGGCACGGCTTCGACCAGATAGCCCTTGAACAGGTCGCTGCGGCCCTCGCGCTCGAAGATCAGAAAGCCGTCGCGGGCGAAAACGGGCGCGTAGAGGGGCGAGCGGAGGAGCGTGGCCCGATAGCCTGCCATGGTCGGGAGGCCCGCCCACTCGTCGTAGAGGTCGAGGGCGACGAAGCGGGCGCCCGCGAGATTCGTCGGCGCCAGGTAGAGGTCGGCCTGGTCGGTGAAGTGGGAGGCCAGGCGGTAGGAGGCGCACAGCGAGACGTCGCGCGGGATACGCTCCCGCAGCTCCGAGACGATCCGCGTCCGCGGCGCCACGCGGAAGCGGCCCCACGGCATGGTCCGCACGAAGAAGAAGTAGCCCGACAGCACCGCTGCCACCACCAGCCCCGCCGCTGCGGCGCGCATCACACCCTTGCCGTCGCCCAGCCAGCGCGCCGGCACCAGACGTCGCAGCACAATGCCTCGCCGCTCGCTCAGGTTCTTCAGCCCGTACACCGCCGCCAGATAGAGGCCCGCAAGCGCGGGCGCCTGCGAGCCGATGAGCAAGGTGTGCTTGGCGTGGTAGCGGGCCAGGACCAGGATGGCGAAGCTCGCCGCCCACGTGCCCGCCGCCGACGGGCTCAGCAGCGGCAGCAACAGCAGCGGCACCAGCAGATGCAGGAGGAACCACACCTTGAGCGGCTTGCCGAACATGTAGGCCAGCGTGTCGAGCGGATGGCGGACCACGTTCACGACCACCTCAGGCGCGCTCGACCCGAAGCGAGCCAGGAACGGCGTGAACTGGGGCGAACTGTCCAGCGCGTAGGGCTGAATCACCCGCGTGGCCAGGACGAACCAGCCGATGCCCAGGGCAATGGCTCCCGCCGCCGCTCCCCATCGCCGATGCCGCCACGCCAGGAACACCCCGAGCATGACCACCACCGGCGCCGCCGTCTCCTTGATGTAGAGCGCCAGGAACAGGAAGAAGAAGCCCCAGAGCAGGTTGCGCCGCTCCAGGAAGCACATGGCCCACAGCAGCGCCGTCGGCAGCATCACCATCGGGCTGAAGCCGTAGGTCGACGGCAGATTCACGAAGGCCGTCGTCGGCGCGACCAGGTAGGCCACGGCGACGCACCACGCGGCGAAGCGGTCGCCCAGCACGCGCCGCGCCAGCAGATAGACCGGCACCGCGCCGATGCCGAGCCACGCCGTGTGGAGCACCATGAGGAGCTCGTGGCGCGGCCACAGGCGATACAGCCACGCCAGCGGCGCGACGATGCAGTGGGCGTGAGGGGTGAACAGCGTGCCCGTGGGCGAGGCATTGGACCGCAGCGCCTCGCCCTGGCTGCCGTGGAACAGCGCCTCGGCGACAACGCCCGTGTCGGGAAAGCCCATATGGAGGGCGTGGTACTCCTTCAGGCACAGGGTGGTGAAGACCGCGATGTAGACGGCGCAGAGCGCCCACACGCCGCCCGTCGAGCACACGGCCCGCGCGAGTCGACCCTCCGCCGACGGCCGCAGCAGATGCGCCGCCACCGCGACGCACAGCGCCCCGCACAGAATCATAAGGAATACCGGCCCGATCGTCAGCGGCAGCCCGACCCAGTGGTGCGCCGGCACCGCCAGCAACGCAATGAGCGGATACAGCGCGACCGCTGCTCGTGGCAGCGCCTCAGCAACCCTCATCCCCTCACGCCGCGCCAGCGCCCACGCCACGGCCAGCCACCCCCCCAGTCCCACGACCGACCATCCCACGGCAAATGGCAGCAGCCGCGGGAAGCGCAGCGACCCGCTCGCATCGCTCGGCACATACTCGTTGCCCTGCGCGTGAGGCTGGGTGATGTAGTAGAGGTTGTAGTCGCCCTCTCGCCCGCGGAAGTAGAAGGCCGACCCCAGCGTCGCCGCCGCCACCGCCAGGAACACCAGCGACGCCGGCAGCGCGAGACTCCGTTGGCCTCGTGGCGGTCGTCCCGACGGTACCGGTCGGCTGGGCGGCATCCGGATGCCTCGTCAGGGGGCCTTCGGGGTGGCCGGCGCGCTGTCGTCTGTCTGGTAGGGACGTCCGATGGCGTCGTAGTCCTTCCCGCCCTCGATGTTGAGCGGCGTCTCGGGCTCGCCTCGACTGCGCAGGATGGCATTGACGGCTTCGAGCCGCTCGACCAGTTCTTCCTCTGGCATGCCGTAGTCGATGGCGTCGAAGAAGCAGGACATCCTCAGCTTTCCCCTGTCGTCAGCGTAAGCGTTCCGCGCCACGAGGTCGTCGACGGTATCGTAGCCTTGACCGCTGAGCCCGATGGCGAAGACGATGCGAACGGTGGTCTTCCACGGGCCTCCCGGCGGATGGGGCCTGCCACACCACAGGACGGGGATCACCGGTCCTTTGAGGGTCGCAAGAATCTCGTCCCAAGCCGCCGGGGAAGCACTCACCATCTGCCAGCCGCCGATCATGTGCTCGGGCGCGCCGAGGTTGCAGTTGCCGCTCGCTCCCTGCACGTCGAGCCGGCAGACCAACTCCTCCCCCGGCACGCCCGGCTCGTGAGGGAACTCGCCGTGCGCGAGGAGGTAGCGGTCCAAGGCGAGGCCAACGAAACTCGCGTGATTCCTGCACGAGGCGAAGGGGGCTTTGTGCCGGCCCGGGTCGAGCCAGCGGCGCCACACGAACACCGCGCCGACGCAGAGGGCCGTGAGCGCGACGGCCCTGACAACCGCCTTGATGCACCCCCTCGGGAGCAGCCGGGGTGCGGGTGGCTTGTCCATCGCATCCTCAGGGGCTGAGGGCTTGCCGGATGGCCTCGGCGCCGCAATCCTCCGGCAGCTTGGAGAGCGCCTCTCGCGCGGCGGCGGGCGGGAAGCCGCGACGGCCGACGTCGAGGTAGAAGGCGTTGGCGGCGGCGCGGTCGGAGCCGAAGGCGTCGCGCGCCCAGGGGCTCATGCGGCCCTTGCCGCCAGCACGCTGCATGAGGGTGTGGCCGTAGAGGATATACGCCCCGTCGCGGAAATCGTCCCAGAAGGGCGCGATCTCGGGGGCGGCGAAGGTGTCGACGAACTTCTGGCCGTAGTTGTTCATCTCGGTGCCGATGCTGAAGATGAGGTCCCGCTCGCGCGCGGCGGCAACGGCCTCGCCGAGCTTGCGCACCTTCAGCTCCTTCTCGGCGGCGTGCTTGAGGTTCCAGTTGCGGTCGGGGATCATGTTGTAGGCGAGGCAGCCGAGGCCGACGAACCAGTCGGCGAGCTTGCCCGCGTCCTCCTCGCCGGCCCGCGTGCCGTCGAGCCAGGTCGCGCAGGGGATCGCCTCGATGGCCGCGGTCATCCGCACCACGTCGGCGATGGGCGGGAACGTGGTCTCGTCGGGCTGCTGGTAGCCCGGGCCGCCGCGCTTCATCAGCTTCGCGCGAATGGCGGTGCGGAACTTCGCGGTGTCGCCGAAGAGCGCGCGGATGTCGTCGGCGCTCAGCCCGGTCCGCTCGGCCCAGTACCGCGCGCGATCGGCTTCGTCGGGGAAGAGGGCCTCGGCCTTGGCCTGGAAGACGCCGAGCAGGTGGCGCTCGGTCACGCTGCCCGACGGCCCGAGGGGCATGACCTCGCTCTCGTAGTCGATCTCGATTGGCGCCAGCACGGGCCGCAGGCGCTCGAGCACGGCCTCATTGCGCGCCCGGGCGCCGGCCCGCATGCGGTCGAGAATCGCCTCCGCCTCCGAGCCAGGCTCCGGCAACCGCGTGTAGCCCGTGCCCATGAAGTAGAGCACCCCCGGCTCGCCCGGCGAGCTGAACTCCTTGCCCGCAAAGTCGTGCGCAAAGACCCGCGTCTCGAGCGCGACGTTCGTCCTCAGCTCGCAGATATCCCCTGCGGCGAACATCTCGTCCATCGCGTCGAGCACGTCGAAATCGACCGACCCTGCCACGTCGAGGCCGATCTTCTTCGCCTCCCACACGATGCGGCTCGGCGACCAGTCGCGGTAGTGGAACGAGAAAAACGTGTGGAAATGCACGTTCACCATCCCCGTCGGCTCGGGCAGCTCCACCTCGCCCGCTCCCGCCCTTCCGACCAGCTCCCGCAGCGCGCCCAGCCGCGCCGCGAGTCCGAAGTCACTCAGCCGCTCTTCCAATCTCTTGATCTCTTCCGGCACTGCTCTTCTTCCTCTCTTTTTCGCGTCCTTTAGCGTGTTTCGCGGGCATGTCTCTTGTCCTCTCTTCTCATCACCCGCGGGTGATCGTCTTGTACAGCTCGAACGTGCGCGCCGCGATGTCGGTGATCGCCACCGTGTCGTGGCCTCGCAGGCTCGTCTTCAGCGTGTTGTTCAGGCGGCCCGTCCACTGCGCGGGCAGGGCCTTGGCGCCGAGCATAATCCCCATGATCGAGCCGACCGTCGCGCCGTTGCAGTCGGTGTCGAAGCCCGGCTGCACGGCGCGGCAGATGCTCTGGCCGAAGTCGCCGTCGCCCCACAGCAGTGCCACGGCGCAGATGGCGGCGTTGGAGTTGGTGTGGCACCAGTCGTGGCCGTCGTTCTCGTTCCACTTCAGGTGGATCTGCTCGACGGCCTCGTCGTAGCTCAGGCCGTCGCGGTACCAGTCACAGGCCTCCTCGACGTCGCGGAAGAGGCGGCTGGTCTTGGGGATCTCCGTGAGGCCCACGTGGAGCAGCACGGCCGGCTCGTCGACGTAGGGCGCCGCGGCGAGCATGGCGGCGACGAACATCTCGCCGTAGATGCCGTTGCGGACGTGGCTGATCGAGGCGTCGCGCCAGGCCATGTCGGCCGCGAGCTGGGGATCGCCCATGGCGACGTAGCCGAAGGCGTCGGCTCGGATCTGCGCCCCGATCCACTCGCGGTAGGGATTCCGCCAGCTCGCGCTCGCCGGCGGCTGCATGCCCAACGCCAGATTCCGGTAGGCCACCCGCTCGGCCGTGCACGTCGACAGCAGCGGC
>JADHXT010000231.1 GCA_016782825.1 Candidatus Brocadiia bacterium
AGCCGCACGGCCACCGCCCGGCCCACAGGCGATGCGCCGCCCACCACCAGTGCCGCCTTGCCTGCGAAGCGTCGGGGTCGGTCGTCCATCAGCCTGCATCCCCCTGCACGAGAATGAAACGCGAGCCGCTAGTCGGGCGACGGCACCCCCGTCGCCGGCCGCGCGCCGGCGAACCGCACCAGCAGCCCCGCGAGAATGAGCGCGCCGCCCACAAACGTGCTCCAGTGCGGCTCCTCGCGCACGGCCAGCCACACCCACACGGGATTGAGCACGGGCTCCACCAGGGTGATCAGAGCGGCGTCCGTGGCCGGCACCCGCTGGATCCCACGGATGAACAGGGCGTATGGAATGCCCAGTTGCACCGTGCCCATGAGCGCCACCACGAGCCACGCGCCCGGCGAAAGCCGCAGCGCGCCCCACGCCAGCGGCAGCATGACCACCCCCGCCGTGAGGTTGTAGACACACGAGAGCGCCACGGGGCTGCCGCTCCGCATCGACCGCTGAAGCAGCATGAGCGAGGCGAAGGCCACGGCACTGCCCAGACCGTACAGCACGCCCCGCTGGTCGGGCGTGCCCCACGTGAATGCCAGGATCGCCGCCACACCGCCCACGCCCAATGCCAGCGCCCCAATCTGCCGCCCACCCAGCCGCTCGCCGAGAAACCACACGGCGCCCACGGCCACCAGCAGCGGCGCGGAGTACTGGAGCAGGATGGCGTTGGCCGCCGACGTGCCGGCCGTCGAGAACACAAACGTGCCGACCACCAGCGCGTACACTAGGCTCGTGATGCCCACCCGCACTCTCGGCACGCCGCCCAGCCGCGGCAGCGCCCACACCAGCACCAGACCCGCAAACAGGCTCCGCAGACACGCCACCGCCCGAGGCTCCGCCCCGAAGCGTTCCACGAGCACCTTGACGAACATGCCCCCGAGGCTCCACAGGAGCGCCGCGGCAAACACACAGGCATATCCCGAACGCCGTTGGCTCACACACACCTCGCGCGCGCTTGTGCGCCAGTGCAGATGGCGGTATCCTGAACCGTGCTCGCGCCACTACGCTAAGCGACTTGCCACCCCCCGTCAAGCCCCACGCCGCCCACGCACGGGGATGACACGGCCCGCCGCCCCCGTAATGTGATACGGAAGGCCCCCTTTTGCCGCAGCAGGGCGCAATCCATTGAGGGCACGCGGCAGCATTCCGCGGCATCCAGGCGTCTTATAGGGTGTGGAACACACGTATGCCTGACCGGCCATCTGGCACTGACACGCAACCGAGCGATGCCGACCTGGTGGTCAGGGCACAGACAGGCGATCATGCGGCCTTCGAGGCCCTCGTCCGCCGCTACCAAGGCATCGCCGTGGCCAAAGCATACGCCGTGCTCCGGAGCCGCCAGGACGCCGAAGACGCCGCGCAGGACGCTTTCCTGAGAGCCTATCGGGCGTTGAGCCAACTGCGCACCCCTGGGGCCTTCGGCTCCTGGCTGCTTCGAACCGTGACCAACGTGGCCCTCCGGGCAGCCACCAAACGGGCCAAGCGGCCCATCGCACTGGCCGACCCCGAGGCCATTCACACGCCGCCACCCGAACTGGAAGTGAACGACGCCATCGCCCAATTGCCAGAAGGACAGCAGCAGGTGATTCACCTCTTCTACGGCCAGGGGTATCGCTGCGCCGAGATCGCCAGTCTCCTCGGCCTCCAGGTGAGCTCCATCACCGCGCGGCTCTCGCGGGCCCGCCGCGCCCTGCGCGACCTGCTGGGCGAGGAGAGCGACCGCCGATGAACTGCCACTGGGTGGAACAGCACATCGACGCCTACGAGATCGGCGACCTCGGCTCGCGCGACCACGAGCTGCTCGACGCCCATCTCGCCGGGTGCGAGACCTGCCGCGGCCTGCTCGAACGCCTCCGCGCCACCGACCAGCGCCTCCGCGACGCACTCGCCTGGGCCGAGCCGGGCGACGGCTTCGCACGCCGCGTGGCCGAAGCCGCCGTCCACCTCCGGCCCCGCCGCCTGTCCCTGGCCCGCGTGGCTGCCCTCGCCGCCGCGGCCGCGCTCTGCGTGGCACTCCTTCAGATGGCACGCACCCGCCCGCAGACACACCTCCCGCCCCCCAGCCACCTCGCAGGCCCCGAAGAAGTGGTCGCCGGCCAACTCCACGACCCCTACGGCCGCCTCGCCCACACGCGCGTGGACGGCCACCCCTACGTAGCCGTCGCACACACGGCACTGAACCTGGGGCCGCGCTCCCACTTCGTCTTCGCCCAAGGCACCCAGTTCGCACGCGCCCCCGACCCCCGCGACGCCACCCTCGCCATGTCCGTGCATTCCGGCACCTTCCTCGGCCACGTGGGCACCACCACGACGGAAGTGAAGCTCGAGCTGTCGCCCGAGCTGGGCGGCGCCATCGCCCGCACCGCCGGCTGCCAGTTCTACAGCACAGGGTGCCCCGCCACGCGCCTCGCCACCACCCAAAGCCTGGAACCCCAGGAGCTGGCCGACTGGCCCGAAGACATCCGCGTGCACGTCTTCACCGGCCACCTCGCCATCGACCTCGGCACCCACCAGCTCAGCCTCCAGCCCGGCGACTCCTGCATCATCGCAGCAGGCACCACCGCTGGTGCCACACACACCATCGAAGCCCACGCCGCCGAGCTCCGCCGCACCATCGGCCAAGCCACCCTCGAGCGCCGCCGCCGCTACCAGGCCCTCCGCGCGCAATACGCCCATCGCCTGCTCTTCCTGCGCTCGGCCAAGGGCAGCCACCTGCCACAGCGCGCCCGACGCATCGCCCTCCTCAACGAACTCATCACCTCGCACACACAGGGCCTCGCCCGGCTCGAAGCCGCCAGGCCACAGATTCTCGAACTCGATGCCGCCGAATTCGAGCTCCGCCGCCACGAGCAGCTACGCGAGGAGGCCCTCGATGTCTTCCAGCGCCTGCTCGACGAAACCACCCCCAGCTAGGAAACAGGAGACCCCAAGATGAAAGCCGCAGCCGTCTTCCTGGCCGCCCTCGCCGCCACGTCGCTCGCCGTCGCCGCCGAACAGCCGGTGCGCCACGACCGCGGCCGCATGCAGCCGATGCACCAAGCCTGGGGCCAGGGCAGCTACCGCTATCGCCTGAACCCTTTCGACATCGCACGCCGCCTCGTGGACCTCACCGACGAGCAGAAGGGCGCCGTCAGCAAGCTCCAGCAACAGCGCCAGGACGACTACCGCAAGCAGATGGCCGAGGCGGGCCGCCAGCTCGACAAGAAGTTCGCCCTCCTCGTCGTCGAGATCGTCGGCGCCGAAAACAAGGGCGTCTATGAAAAAGTCCTCGCCGCCATCGCCGAACGCGACGCGGCCATCGAAGCCGCCCGAGTCGAAGCCCTCGCCGCCCTTCAGAAGCTCCGCGAGCCCCGCGACGACGACGCCCAGCCCTACCGCTACGGCAGCTTCATCCCGCGCCGCAAGCAGGACATCATCCGCACCCTCATCCAACTCTCCGACGAACAGAAGACCAAGATTGACGGCATCCGCCGCGACAGCTATACGCTCTTGCGCGAGGCCATGCGCGACATCCCCCGCCCCGACGACTGGCGCAACGAAGAGGCACGCCGCCAATACAGCGAGGCCATCCGCAAGGCGCGCGAGGACATCGAGACCACCACGGCTCAGGCCATGGCGGACGCTCTCACCGACACCCAGAAGAAAACCTACGAAGCCGCACAGACCATCGTGGACGCCCACGACAAGAAGGTGAAGGACGCCGAAGTCGCCTGCGACAAGAAGCTCACCGAGCTGCTCGGCAAAGAGAAGTTCGAGGCACTCACCCGTCCCCAGCGGCCCACCCGCCCCGACCGTGGCCCCCGCCCTGCCCCGGAGAAGAAGGCCACCGAGTTCTGATCGCCACCTGACGCCGCGCACACGCGAGCCCCACCGCCCTATCGGCCGCACACCCCGAGCGCGAGGCGCGGCTTGCCAACAGCATGCCGCCTCCCGTCTGCCGGGGCAATACTCGTGTTGAGTGTCCCCTGACCTCCACCGTCAAGACCGAGGGCGCTGAGAAGCCTGGGTCTATGCGCGGTCGCGGCGGAGGACGGCGGCGAGGGTGGCGCGGGCGGCCAGGGCGACGTTCGGGATGTCCACGAAGTCCGGGCGGTCGCTCTCAAGGTGGTAGTTGCGGTCGGCGTAGGGATAGGAGCCGAGGTTGGCGACGGCAGCGGGATAGCCGGCGTTGACGAAGGAGCCATCGTCGTCGCCGGGACGGGTGCGCTTGTGCTTGCTCTGGACGAGGCCGATGCGGTAGGCGGTGTTGACCTCGGCCATGAGGTCGGCCAGCGTCTCGCCCTCGGGGCAGGTATAGAGGGTGACGTTGGTCTTGCGGCCGGCGCGGAGGTCGGCGCGGGACTTGCCACCCAACGAGTCGAGGTTGAAGATGGCCACCAGGTCGTCGCCGCGTGCCCGGGCGTTGCGGGCCGCGGTAACGCTGGTCCAGGGCCAGTGCTCCTCGTTGCAGAAGAGGAAGCAGAGAGAGCGGCGGGTCGGCACGTCGGCCAGCACGCGGGCCAGCTCGAGGGTGGCGACGGTACCGACGGCGTTGTCGTAGGCGCCAGCCGAGTCCACCCAGCTCTGCGAATCCTTGTGGGTGACGAGGACGATGATTTCGTCGGGGCAGCGGGTGCCGCGCTTCCTGGCGTAGAGGTTGTACGCGGTGTACCAAGGGTCGTCGGGCCGCGGCGTGCCGTACTGATGGGCTTTGGGCTTCGTGGCGTCGCAGCGGAAGGCCTGGACGAGACAGCCCTCGCGCGCGACGGCGTAGCCGCAGGATTCGAGGCGGGCCTGGAGGAAGTCGTCGGCTTCGTCCAGTGTGGACTTCTCGTGGCCAGGGAGGGTGTGGTTGATCTTGCGGAACGGCAGCGGGTCCTTGGCGAGATAGAACAGGTCGTCGTGGAGCCGCTGCTCGTCAATCTGCCGGAGGAGGCGGCGGATGGGGTCCGCTGATTTCGGATGCTTGCTCATACCGAGCTACTCCAGTGATTCGGGGGGGACCCACAATGCTGTTCGGCACGGTGGTTGCTAAGCAATGAGAGGGTAGCACGGGAGCGTTCGAGTCGCAAGGCGGCAAGACGCGGGGCAGCCTGCTCCGCCAAGGCTACGCAGCCAGGGAAGACGCCCCGCCTATAAAGAGGGAAGCTCTCAGCCGTCAGCGATCAGCCATCAGCACGGAGTCTGAAACCCTGACACTCATCTTCTCTTCTTTCGTGTTTTTCGTGTCCTTTCGTGGCTCATGGCCCTCTTCATCTGTGGTAACACTTCAGCCAACTGAGGACCACTTGGAGGCGGGACGGCAGCACAACAGGGTCATTCCGAGCGGAGGCCGTCTCCCGATGACCGAAGCCGAGGAATCTGGCCGGGACGGCAGTGGATGTCGCGTTCCCAGCCCCCGCGGCCCGCGGGCCAGATGCCTCGGCTCCGCGTTGCGGAGCCTGCCCTGCGCGAAGCCGAACGCGCTCGGAATGACGCCGGCACAGCACCGCCACGGACACAACGGTGCTCGAGGAGCATTCCCCCACCAGGCCCTCACTCCGCTGAAGTGTTACCATCTGTGTTCATCTGCAGTTGCACCCTCTTCGCGTGATTCGCGGGCGGTGGGTCGAGGGAAAGCGGCGTCGAGCCGCCGCACTCCACAGGCTGACGCATGGCGGGGGACCCCAAGGAGCAGCCATCAGCACGGAGTCTGAAACCCTGGTATTCCTCTTCTCTTCTTTCGTGTTTTTCGTGTCCTTTCGTGGCTCATGGCCCTCTTCATCTGTGTTCATCCGTGTTCATCTGTGGTTGCACCCTCTTCGCGTGATTCGCGTGCGGGCCAGGGCCGACGGGAGTTGCCATGTCCGCCCGCATTCCCTACAATGGTTGCGATGACCCTGTCCCTCCCGCCGCGCACATCAAGGGCGATCCGATGACCTGGAACCAGCTCCTGAAAGACAAAGCCGTGCTCCTCGCCGACGGCGCCTGGGGCACCGAACTCGCCCGCCGCGGCCTCGCCGCAGGCGACACGCCCGAGCTGTGGAACGCCGACCGCCCCGACGACGTGGAAGCCATCGCCCGCGGCTATGTGGATGCAGGCT
>JADHXT010000232.1 GCA_016782825.1 Candidatus Brocadiia bacterium
GTGCCTCGCGGCCCTGCCCCTCCCTGTCCGGCCAGCACTCACGACGACCGGCCCAGCCGCCGAATCCCCACCGTATATTCACCAGAGACGCGACCCAGGCCCCGGAGCCCCGCCCGGCGGCAGTTCGCCGCACGCTTACCCTATGGGCGATCCCCGGTGGCACACCAATGTTGCTGCGCTCGAGCTAGAACGACGGCTGGTGGGCGGCAGCGACTGAACACGATGGGTGACTGAACATGGCGAGGGATCGCGCCGAACCGGGGCTGGCCGCTGCGTACACGCCAAGGCAGGGGCAGTTCCTTGCGTTCATCTACTACTACACAAAGCTGATCGGGCAGCCGCCGGCCGAGGCCGACATGGCGCGGTACTTCGGCGTCTCACCGCCTGCCGCCCACCAGATGGTGGTCACGTTGGAGAGGCGAGGCTTGATCGAACGGATCCCCGGACGGCCCCGGTCGATCCGCCTGCTGTTGCCACGAGAGGATCTGCCCGAGTTGGAGTAGGGCGGAGTATCGAAGCGGGAAGCATGCTGACCGGGAGCCCGTCTCGACAAGTGGATGAGGCGCGAATGGCACAAGGCAGCAGCGCGGGAAGGAAGGCGAAGTGGGTGGGGTGGTGGTGTCGGCGTCGTGCCGATCCGATTCGAGGGTCTGCGGTCCGCGGCGGGATATGCCCTCCACAGGCTCGAGGGCCGCCGCCGGCGCCCGCTGGATCAGGCGGTCCACGGCAACGACTTCTGGCAGGCCGACTACGACGCAGAATCGAATACCCACAAGCTGAGCTTCAACCTCGTCCTCGACGGTGCAGATGAGACCGCCTGGGTTCTCACCCAGAGATGACCGGGGAGTTGGGTGCATACAGCGCAGGCGGAGGCGAGCAACGGGTCCCACGAGCAAGCCGCCCCCCGCAGACCCGTTCGGGGGTTTCCTTTCATCTGCAGGTGAGCTAGAATGCGGCAATGCAGGAGCTGGCCGGCGCGGCCAGCCAGCGTGATATGGGCCTGAGCTGACGATGGCCATTCCCATAAGGCAGAGGACCTGAGAAAGGGAACAGAATGAGCTGCCACAGAGGCGCCGGCCGTGGGAGTGAGGTGAACCGACGCACGGCCCTGAGGACGATAGCCGCATCGGCCGCTGCCCCCATGATCGTCTCGTCTCGCGTGTTGGGAGCGAACGCTCCCTCGACGCGCATCGTGCTTGGATGCGTCGGCATGGGCGGCCAGGGCACCCAAGCCAACATGAACTCGTTCCTCAATGAACCGGACGCGCAAGTCGTGGCCGTCTGCGACGTGTTCCGGAGCCGCAGCGACGCGGCGAAGAAACGGGTGGCCATGGCCTGCTCGGGGCTCATGTAGCGCAGGGTGCCCAGCAGGTCGCCGCTTACGGTGAGCGACGGCCCGGCTTCGACGTGGGCGAGACCGAAATCCGTGATCCAGGGCTTGCCCTGGGCATCCACCATGAGGTTCGACGGCTTGATATCGCGGTGGACGACTCCCTGCTGATGCGCGTGGTCGAGCGCCTCGGCCACCTGGATGCCGAGCTGCGCGACGGAGCGGAAGAAGGCCGGCTGGGTCGTCGAGGCCGTCGTCGCCATCTCGGGCAGGGTCAGGGTCGTCGCGTCGGGCCGCGGCGGGTGCGGCGGCGTCTTTCTGGCCGTCTTCGTGGTTGCCGGCCGACCTGCGGGGCCGAGACCCGACGCCTCGCGGAGCTGGCCGATCAGCTCGCCGAGGGTGTGCCCATTGATGAACTGCATGGCGTAGAAGTGGACACCGCGCTCACAGCCGACGGAGTAGACAGGCACGATATTCTGGTGATGGAGCGCCCCCGCCGCCTCGGCCTCGCGCCCGAACCTGTCGAGCTGCCTCTGGTCGAGCACGGCCGCGAAGGGCAGCACCTTGAGCGCCACCCGCCGCTTGAGCGACACCTGCTCGGCCTCATACACCACGCCCATCCCCCCGCGTCCGACCTCGCGCATGATGCGGAAATCGCCGAGCTCGCGCAGGGGCTCTCCGCCACGGTCTGTCTCTGATGGTTCGGTGACCGACTGGCCCAGGTCAGCCACGGCGTGAAGGGTCGGCAAGAGCCTACGCAGGCGTTCGGCGTGCCGCGGGTGTTGCGCGCAGAGCGCCTCGACATCCACCGGTTCTCCCGCCTCGAGTCTTGCTGAGGCCTCCTCAATCAGCGCTGCAAAGGCGGCGTCGGCGCTGATGACCTGGCCCTTGCTAGCGTCTGGGTCGCTCATTGGGTTCCCTCCGAACCGTCCCCCAGCAGTTCGTGCAGGCGTTCCAGCGCGCGCCAGTAGCGCAGGCGCGCGGCTACGTGTGAGATGCCCAACACGTCACCGACCTCCCTGAGCGAGAGCTGCTCGAGATGGCGCAAGATAATGGCTTCGCTGTCCCGGTGCGGTAGTTGGTCTAGCGCTCGCCGCACTCGAACCAGCATCTCTTCCCGCACCATCCGCGCTCCGACGCTCGTCGCGCTTGCCGCGAGTTGTTCAGCCAGCAGCGTCGCCGACCCATCCGATAGCGGCATGTCCCAACGGGCCTCACGCTTGACACTGCGGCGCTGCGCCAGGACGTGGCGGCGGTGGAGTTCGACGAGGCGCTGCCAGGCGATTTGCCTCAGCCAGGGGTAGAAGCCACAGGGGCGTCGCTCCAGGTAGTCTGGCAGGTCGCAGTAGGCCCTTGCCATCGTTTCCTGGATGATGTCCGATGGGTCGAAGCGAGCGCACAGGCGCGGGTCCATGCGTACGGAGACCATCCGTCGCAGTCGTTCCCGATGTCTGCCGAGGAGTTGTTGCACGGCGTCCCCGTCTCCCTTGGCTGCCTGCTGAAGCAGCTCTTCCGTTCGTGGGTCGTTAGCTGTCACGAGCACTCACCCCTACTACCGGCTAAGCAAAAGCGTTCGGATGTGTTTCAGAAGAAAACCGGCGGAGCGGCTGGTGGATCCATAAGCTCTGTAAACTGAGGGCTTTGTAGGTACGGACTTTTCTCGGCGGCAGGCGCCAGCCAGACGCAGGGAATGGCGCTGCGGAGCCCTTCGGCGGCCACCCGGGCGCGGGCGCTCGTTGGTGAGGCGAACAACACTTCCCGTAACGAGGGCCGCGCCGCGGCAGAATGACGGGCGAGCCCGGGCATGTGCGGGCAGGATCCCCGCCGCTTGCAGGCCGCGGTGGTTCCCGGGCAAGGCGTGGGAGGTTTGGGTCCCGTTGGGAGGCTGAGTGTGCTGGCCGAAGGTGGCCGTGGCGGCCTGCGGCGGAGAACTCGGGGACCCACGGGAGCTGGCGTCCACACGGGGCCGGCCCAGCGTCCCAGTCTGGCACAATGCTCCCATAACGCACCCCTCACCATCCAACGCCGATTCTAGCTCGCCAGCATGAGGAGTCAACAGGTGCCGGCCATCTCCACAGCTGCGTTCCCTATGTGCGCTAAGCTCAGAGGTATGACCATCCCATCTGGCTCCTGGTCAAGTAAGGGTACATCAAGTCTGGGTCAGGCCGACCGACCACTGCCCAGTGGTGAGCAGTCCTTATATACCAGTACGGTTTATGCGTGGTGTGGAGTTGGTGCGCAGCGTGGGTATCTCGACCTATGTTCAGCAACAGAAAGCCGAACTCGGCAAGCAGACCAAGCATGTGAGGGACTTCTCGGTCTTTGACTTCAGCTACATCCCCGACCAGCCTGTGGTCCGCAGGGAGTGCAGGGAACTCATCGACGAGATGCTGCGCTTTGACATCAGCGGCATCGGCACGCACATGTCCATCATCGGCAGTCGTGGCTCGGGCAAGACCCTCATGCTCAAGCACCTCCAGCGGGTTGTGCCCAAGCAAACCAGTCTTGAGTTCGTCTATGCCAACTGCCGACACCACAACACGAGCTTCAAGATCCTGGCCCACCTGCTCGGCGAAAAGCCCCGCGGCGCAAGCCTGCCTGAGTACTACGAGCAGTTCCTCGCCAGATGTCCCGGGAAGACCGTCGTGGTGCTCGATGAGATAGACCTGATGAGCTCGAAGGACAGGAACCGAGAGATCCTCTATCTGCTCAGCAGGAGCGAGCAGCCCTTCATGGTCGTGATGCTCTCCAACAGCCCTCAAGTGCTGAAGCAACTCGATGCGGCGACCAGAAGCAGCCTGCAGCCGATGCCTCTTCACTTCCGCAACTACGACGCGGGCCAGATCCAGGACATTCTGAAGCAGAGGGCACAGCTTGGTCTGAAGGAATGGGACGATGGGATGCTGGCTGAGATTGCCGCTCTCACGACTCGCATGACCAACGCTGATGCTCGTGTCGCCATCAAGACCCTGAAGTACAGCGCGACAAGGCCCCGCGACGACACCAAGGCCTGCTTCGAGAGGGCGCGGCGGGACATCGTCATCGACATGGTCAACGACCTCTCGGACGCGAACCTCACAATCCTCTGGGCTGCTGCGACGAGCAAATCGGATCTTGCCAAGGAGATCTACAAGCGTTACTGCCGCTTCAGCCGAGACCATCAAGAGAAGCCCTTCAGCTACGTCCACTTCTACGCCAATCTCAGCTACCTGCAGAGCGTTGGCCTCGTGGCCCTGGTCGCGACCAAGGTGGGCCGCACGTACACGAACCGGGTCATCTTGACTGCGGACCCACGCACTGTGGATCAGTTAGCCACGCTTCGCTTCGGCTAGGTCTCGGCCTACTTCTTTCTCTTGGCCTCGCGAGTCCCAGGTCTCGCGGGGGAGAGAGTGTGTGCAGTTTACGCGTGGGGGCTCGGGCCAAGGTAGTGATGTGTTGTCACTGCGTTACCACTCGTGAGTGGTAACGGCTCTCCGATATAATATCCTTCAATATTGAAAAGAAAGAAGAGAAGAAGGAAGGGAGGTCTGGAGGGAAACCATTCCAGCAGGAACGCTGACGCGTTAACTCCACATACTCTCTTGGTCTCGCGGGACATGTGTGCGGTGAAATGGGTGCGATGCCCTGTGTGGCGGGACATGAGAGACCTGCGACCGTGGGGGCATTCGCCTGGCTAGGATGTGAGTTCCTTCGGAAATCCACTGTCACTGGCCGCGGGACATGCAGGGCTTGCAGTTCCAGAATGGGGCCTCCGAGGTCCCGCCCAACGGCAAACTACTGTCACTGACAGAAGGGCATGCGGGGCTTGCGGTCCGGGAGGGAGCCCCGTAGGTCCCGTCCACTGGAACGTTACTGTGAACGGCGGCGGGACGTGCGGGTCCTCTGGGAGTGGCAGGGCGCTCCTGGGTGCGGCAAGTTCCACTCGAAAACCACTGTCCACTCGAAGCCTACTGCCAGTAGGCGCCACTGGAAGCGTATTGTGACCTGGCGGTCGTGGTGGGGCCGCGCGGCGGGACGTCCCGTGCGGGACATGGGCCGGAGCAGGGACATTTGACAGGTACGGTTGACACGTGGGGTGGAGTTGGCGCGTGGGGGAGTTGGCGGGGCGCGCGGTACATGCGAGACGGAAGGTGTGGTTGGTCGGCTCTCGGGGTCTACCGGAAGCTCCATCACTCCTTACCGACCCAGTTCGGGAGTTTCCTTCTGCATTCCAGGGGAGGTACAATGCGGCATCGCGAGGGCTGACCAACGGGGCCGCCCAGGAGCCAAATGGGAAACCTCGGTTCAGATGACCGGAGCCAGGCTCATCACGAGGAAGTAGAGGAGCGACGCCGATGATCACGAGACAGGCACGCGACGCGTTCGTGACGTATGCGGCCGCGACGCTGGCGAAGAGCGGGACGGTTGTCACCGACGAGGAGATCGCGGGCATCGAGATCGCCGACTACGGTCTGAGCGATCTCGGGAAGCATGGCCTCGCCATCCTCGTCTACGTCAACACCGACCGCTGCTGCGCCAAAGAACTCATCATGATGCCCACACAGACCTGCCCGCAACACAGGCACCCCCCGGTCGAAGGCGAGCCCGGCAAGGAAGAGACCTTCCGCTGCCGTTGGGGCAAGGTGTTCCTCTACGAGGAGGGCGAGCCCGTCGCCGACCCTGCGTGCAAGGCGCCCGCGGGACACGAGGCGCATTACACGGTGTGGAACGAGATCGAGCTCAACCCCGGCGAGCAGTACACCCTGCT
>JADHXT010000233.1 GCA_016782825.1 Candidatus Brocadiia bacterium
GTAGCCGTCACGCGCCGCGTGACGGAAGAGCCTCACGCGGCGCGTGAGGCCCACATTCAGCGAAGGAAGCGCCCATGGCGTGGAGTGTAGCCGTCACGCGCCGCGTGACGGAAGAGCCTCACGCGGTGCGTGAGGCCTACATTCAGCGAAGGAAGCGCCCATGGCGGGGAGTGTAGCCGTCGCGCGCCGCTGTTGTCTGCCGAAACCCGGAACCTGGCACCCGGAACCGCGTGGGATGCCGGAGCGGGCTAGCGGCGCACAGGGGGGGTGTCGCTGTCGCGATCCGGGGGGCCGCCGGCGCCGTAGGGATACTTGCCGCAGCCGGGGCACTTGGTGACCCCCGCCTTCCCCCTTGCGACGGCGACCGGCACGTAGGCGTCGCAGTGCGCGCACTGGATGGCCTCCTGGCCGCCGGTCTTCTTGCAGTTGGGGCAGGGGATCTTGAGGGCTCTGAGGAAGATGGGGTCCGAGCCCTCGACGGCCTCGGCCTGCTTCTTCTCGACGGTGTAGGCCTTCTGGCAGTGGGGGCACCAGACGTGGAGGAGCTTGAGTTTCTTGGCCAGTTCGGGATCCAGCTTCTTCCCGGCGTCCTCGCTACAGCTACACGAGGACAACAGGGCAGCGCTCACGAGGAGCGCGAGCGTCGCGGCGGCCGTTACACGGGTCGTCCTGCGCATGGCGGGCCTCCGGAAACGGGGTCAGTCGGCGAGGGGATCCGACAGGATACCCGGCAGGTCGACCTGGGGTATTATTCGAACGCTGGAGTCGAGGAAGAGCATGTTCACCTTCCCGCCGTGGTCGAAGTCGATGCGGCTCGAGGTGAACATCTCGTAGGGCATGGCAGTCTTCCATGTCCAGCCGTTGGGCATGGCCCAGCCGTCGGAGACGAGGCCGGTCTTCTGCGGCTTGGGGTAGGTGCTGATGGGGCGGGCGCGGCCGCTGGGGAAGTTATCGATCGTCATGATGTGCTCGTTCCACATGTACGACAGCTCGGTCAGGTCGAAGTGGTTGAGGTTCCACCACCAGGGGTCGCCGGGCGTCGCGTCGGCGGCGCAAACGTAGAGCTTGCGGTCCCTGGTGAAGGGCAGGAGGGCCCACGGGGGCGAGATCAGACGGGCCTCGTAGCCGTTGGGGTACCAGTCGCCGTAGACGGGGAAGAACTGCGCATACTGGTTGGAGTAGAGCTGGCTGGCGGCGCCGATCTGGTGCAGATTGCTCTTGCAGGTCGTCGTCCCAGCCTGTTGCATGGCGCTCAGCACGGCGGGCATCACCAGCGCCGCCAGGATGGCGATGACGGCGATCACGACGAGGAGCTCGATCAACGTGAAAGCTCGGCGGTCCATGGCACCAACCCCTACAGCAGACCCGAGACAGGCATGTCCCCCGCACACCGATACTGTAGGAAGTCATGCCGCCCGCGTCAAGCATTTCCTGCACGTTTCCGGCGTTCTTTGACCCCCGGCCGCGTGGCGGTCGCAGTCCACGCCGGCCGCCGCGTGACGGAAGAGCCTCACGTAGCGTGTGAGGCCTACATTCGGGGAGGGCAGCGCTGATGGTGAGACGGCGTGGGGGTTTGACTTCCGCCAGCGGCGAGCCTAGAATCCTCGTCGGTCGCGGCGTCGTGACCGCGGGCACGTTTCCACCACCGATGGGAGCCTGACATGGACAAGGCGGCACTGGCCTTCCTCGAGACGCTGATGACCACCCCCAGCCCCTCGGGCTTCGAGCAGCCCGCGCAGAAGCTCATGCGCGAGCGGATGAAGCCCTTCGCCGACTCCGTGCGCACCGACGTGCACGGCAACGTCATCGCCGCCCTCAACCCCAACGCGCCGCTCCGCGTGATGCTCGCCGGCCACGTCGACGAGATCGGCCTGATGGTCAAGAACATCACCGACGGCGGCTACCTCTACGTCGCGGCCATCGGCGGCGTCGACCCCGTGGTTGCGGTGGCGCAGCGGGTGACCATCCACGGCTCGAAGGGCGGGGTGCCCGGCGTCGTGGGCCGCGTGGCCATCCATCTCACCGATCAGGAGGAACGCGGCAAGCCGATGAAGATCCACCAGCTCTGGATCGACATCGGCGCCAAGGACAAGAAGGACGCGCAGAAGGTCGTCCGCATCGGCGACCCCATCACCTTCGACGCCCCCTTCACCCGCCTGCGCAACAACCTCGTCGCCGCCCGCGCCTTCGACGACCGCATGGGCTCATTCATCGTCGCCGAGACGCTCCGCAAGCTCAAGGGCACGAAGCTCAAGGTCGCCGTCTACAGCGTCTCGACGGTGCAAGAGGAGGTCGGCCTCCGCGGCGCCCGCACGAGCGCCTACGGCATCGACCCCCACGTCGGCATCGCCGCCGAGGTCGGCCACGCCACCGATACCCCCGGCATCGACAAGAACCGCGTCGGCGACACCCCCTGCAACAGCGGCGTCATCATCACCCGCGGCGCCAACATCAACCCCAAGCTCCAAGGGATGCTCCTCGACGCCGCGAAGCGCTCGAAGGTCAAGATCACCCACGAAGGCGCCCCCGGCGGCACCGGCACCGACGCCAACGCCATGCAGATCACACGAGCCGGCGTCGCCGCCGCGCTCATCGCCGTCCCCTGCCGCTACATGCACTCCCCCTGCGAGGTCGTCTCGCTCAAGGACATCGACGCCGCCAGCACCCTCCTCGCCGCCCTCCTCGCCCGCATGCCCGCCAAGGTCGATTTCACGCCGTGAGCGGAGGGACGAGGGAAGAGGGGCGAGGGACGTGAGGAGCCGGGCCTCTTCGCCGCGGATCGGCTTTGGAGTGCGTGCGACAGTCCCGCCGGAGGCGGGCGTCGCCGCTTTGGTATCCCGCGGAGCGGGCGGCCGCGGTGTGCGCGCCGCCCGACCGGGGCGCGCCGAAACGGACTCGGGCAGCGCGCCGGATCGGACATTGTGACCCGCAGCACACACTCGGGCCGGAGGGGCTGGGTGCTGGGGCCTGGATGCTGGATGGGCGAGGGTCGTGCGGAGCAGGTAGGCCTCCTGCCCCTGGGCCTCTTCGCCGCGAAGCGGCCCTGGAGTGCGGGTGGCGGCCCCGCCGCCGGCGGGGGACACCGCCTTGGCTCCCCGCGAAGCGGGCCTGGCGCCCTCCCACTTCGCAAGCCAAAAGTGAATATGACCCCAAGACCCCCCACCACTCCTCACCACTGACCTGCCGGTTACTTGACCGGCGATATCCGCCGCTTCCCCTGCCAGTCCAGTTCCCAGACCACTGGGTCATGCCTCAGGTTCCACCCGGCCCTTGGCTCTACATGGCCATAGGAGCGCAGAACAACGCCGGCGTCGTCCCCCGCTGGCGGGATGTACTCTACGCGCCTCGGGCCTGATGCCTCCGGAAGCCGCACGTCTGGACGGCGGTCTCGGACACTCGCGAGATCTGGAGGGAACTCGCCGGTTTGTGCCCTGTACGTCTTGATCGCATCCAACAGAACGCGCAACTCCATGAGCGCGACAGGGTCCTCGCTGAGGTGCGCCCCCCATCCGGCCAACCAGTACGTGAAGGCCAGGACAGGCAAAACGCACACAACCAAGCAAGACAGCCCCGGTGGCACTCGGTGATGCCACCGACGTTCCTTGGGCGCCATCACTTCACTACCCCTATCTGTCAGGCATGTGCTGAAGCACAGGCCAAAGGCATCTGAGACACTCGTCCTCGAAGCGGTCGACATTCTCTTCGCTAGGATGTCCGCCGGCGTGCCACGTCTCATGAAACAGCGCCGCGTTGGATCCGCCACGTCCGCGGCCGCGACTCACCGATCTCGACCGGCTCGCTGACATCGGGCATCGGCCAGCTCTTGGCATCGGGCGTCATGTGCGCCTCTCCCGTCGTGCAGACGGCTCCCTGCTCGCCGGACCATATCCAGGGTCATATCCAGTCTATCCAGGGTCAGGTCTACATTATTCACTTTTATCCAGTACTTTTATCCAGTATCCAGGGTCAGGTCTACATTATTCACTTTTGGCCAGCGGTGGCCGAGCGGGGGACATGGTACTCGGTTCTTGGCGTAGCCGTGTCTTCGCTCAGTCGACAACGGGGGAACTGGAGGCAATCTATAGTGTTGCACAGGCCCGTGCCTACGTCGCCGCCGGGTGCCTCGGTGCGGGCGCAACTGCCATGGCCATCATAGGCGAGGTGAGTGGTCACTGCAAGACGAGTCGTGACTGAGAGCTGAAGGCGCAGCTACAGACCAAGAACGGGTAATGTAGACGTGACCACGATCCCTGAGAATAGATAATGTAGACTTGCCCCCTAACCCTTCGCTGCCGCCCCGCGCGCGCCGGGCCGCGAATGGCCCATCGGGTTGGCGCTCGGGCGCATCGCCCCGGCCTTCACCTCGGTAGCGAGAAGCGGTCGTTCTCCTGTGCGAGTTTCTCCCTGCGGGTCTCGACGCCGTCGGCATAGTGAGCGACGGCCCAGTCGAGGTCGGGGTCGGCCACAAGGAACGTTCCTGCCCACCGCTTGCCGTGCCTGTAGGTCCCGTCGGCGATGAGCTTGCCTTGAGTGTTCCATTCCCGGTGTCGGCCGTGTCGGACGCCATGGTCGTAGGTGCTGCTCTCCCATGTCTGGCCGGTCGGGTACCAGAGCGTCGAGGCCCCGTGCTCCTTGCCGCGCTCGTAGTACCCCACGGCGCGACGCTGGCCCTCACGGTACCAGGTCCTGAAATGCCCGTGGGGCATGCCATCCTCATAGTCCAGCTCCATGCACTTCTGGCCGGAAGGCAGCCACCAAGTCTCTCTGCCGTGGCGTTTGCCATCGATGTAGGGTGTGTCGGTGCGATCGCCGCCGCGGGACCATCGCGTCCACACTCCCGTGAAGTCGGCGGGCCTGGCTTCCTCGGCACGATTCCGCTCGCCCACGGCCTGCCAGCGGTAGATCCATCTGTGCCACTGCGGGTTGCCGTAGTCGAGCACCACAAGCGTCACCAGTCCTGCCCCGACGAGGACGGCCAGAGCCGCCACAGCGGCGAGGGCGATGCGCTCAGACCGTCGGAGGCGCGACCATCTCATCCTGGGCCTCCTGGCCTTCGGGGTGGACCGGGCATACCCCGGCGCCCCTGTGCCGCCCGGGGGGACAGCGGAGAGGCCGTTGGAGGGAGGGCGGACGCGTTGACATCGAAGGCGTCGGCCTCCGCGCAGCAGGGTCCGTCCGGGGCGTCGTGCACGACGGTGCTCACTTCACGGCCAGGTGCCTCGATGCTGGCGCGATTGCTATCGTCATCATAGGGGAGGCGGGTCGTCGGTTCAAGAGGATTTGCGGGGCGCCAGCGGCTTGGCTAGGATGCGCCAAGTCAAGGCGGAATGCGGAATGGGAGGCGCACCCCACGCCGGAGCTCCTCGCGGCGAAGCGGCAGTGGTCTCGGGCCCTTTGCGGAGTGAATGACGATGGCTGAAGTGAGTCGGCGGACGTTCATCACGTCGTCGTCGGCGTGCGCCTCTGCGGCCGCGGTGGCTGTCGGGGCGGGGGCCGCAGACGCGCGGGCGAAGGCGGCGGGAGTCGCGGGCTACAACTATCGCCTCCCGAAGATCAAGACGGGGGCGACGCTGCTGTTCCAGGGCGATTCCATCACGGATATGAAGTGGGGGCGCAACCAGAAGGACCGCAACCACTACCTCGGCCACAGCTATGTCTACCTGATCGCCGCGAGACTCCACACCGACATGCCGGAGGCGAAGCTCAATTTCCTGAACCGTGGCATGAGCGGCCACACGGTGGCCAATCTGAAGGCCCGCTGGCAGAAGGACGCGCTGGATCTGAAGCCCGACGTGCTGTCGATCCTGATTGGCGTCAACGATGTCGGCCGCGCGGTGCGATCGAAGCGGGAGGTGGACGTCGAGGCGTTCGCGGCGGACTATCGGTCGCTGCTGGATCAGTCGCGCCAGGCGAATCCGGAACTGAAGATCGTCTTGTTGGAGCCGTTCGTATTGCCGGTAACGAGGGTCAAGGCCGGGTGGGAAGCGTGGCGTGGCCAGACCGACCGGCTTCGGGCGGTCGTGGCGAAGCTCGCCTCAGAACACAAGGCGCTCCTGCTGAAG
>JADHXT010000234.1 GCA_016782825.1 Candidatus Brocadiia bacterium
GTGAAGGAGACGGCGTAGGACCTCGGAGAACACAGCCGACGGCGGCTGTGCCACACGGGTTATCCAAAGAACAGGGCGCACTTCATTCGGCTGAAGTGTTACGAGAGGAGAAGAAACGTCCAACGTCGAACGTTCAACGCCCAACGCCCAACTGAGGATCAGGAGAAGAGCAGTCGGTCGGCGTCTTCCGTTGAACGTTGGAAGTTGAGCGTTGAACGTTGAGCGTTTCTTCTCTTCCTCTGCTCGTCCCTCGGACCTCGTCCCTCGCTCCTCTGAGTCAGGGGCGACTGGGCCGACCTCGCGTCGTGTCCTCAATCTGGCATTCGGCATCTGGCATCTGGCATTCCGCAGGAGGCCGCAATGGCCGACAAGGTGCTCTTCATCATCGGCGACGCCACCGAGACCGTCGACACCCTCTACCCCTACTACCGCGTGCAGGAGGAGGGCTTCGAGCCCGTCGTCGCGGCACCCGAGAAGCGTCGCTACCAGATGGTGCTGCACGAGGTGAAGCCGGGCTGGACCATCACCAAGGAGTGGGAAGGCTACTCCATCGACGCTGACGTGGCCTTCGCCGACGTGGCCCCCGCCGACTACCTCGGCATCTTCTTCAGCGGCGGCCGCGCGCCCGAGTACATCCGCTACGACGAGGCCCTGGTGCGCATCACCCGCCACTTCTTCGAGGCCAACAAGCCCATCGGCTGCGTCTGCCACGGCGTCGAGATCCCCGCCTACGCCGGCTGCGTCGAGGGCCGGCGGATGGCCACGGTGCCCAAGTGCAAGTTCGACCTCGAGGTCTGTGGCGGCATCTTCGTCGACGCCCCCTGCGTCGTCGACGGCAATCTCGTCAGCGGCCGCACCTTCCACGACCACGGGCAGTACGTCGGGGAGTGGATCAAGCTGCTCGTCGAGGCGCGGGATGCCCAGGAGAAACGCTGAGGCACCGGGCGAGTGGTGTTCGGTGCTCGGTGGTCGGGGTGAAGAGAAGAGAAGCGCACTCGTCCCGATGCTCCAGCGTCGGGACGGGGAGAACCACGCTCCAGCGTGGAGGAACGGAATCAGCGCGTACTACGCCCATCGACGCTGGAGCGTCGTCGTGTCCGTCCCGACGCTGGAGCATCGGGACGAGTGAGGAAAGAGAAGACGAGGATGACGAAACAGCGCTGCGCTTCCCGACGCGGGTTCCTCAAGACAATGGCGGCTGCTGCCGCCCCTTGGGTGGTGCCGGCATCAGTCATCGGTCAGGTGAGACCCGCGCCGAGCGACAGGACCACGCTCGGGATGATCGGGCTGGGGAGCATGGGGCTGCGGCATGTCAAGGGCTTCGTGCAGGAGCCCGATTGCCAGATCATCAGCCTGTGCGACGTGGACGCGGCACGGCGACAGGGGGCGGCACAGGTCACCAACGCGACGTACAAGACCAAGAGCACGAAGCAGGTCAACGACTTCCGCGAGGTTCTCGGCGACCCCGACGTGGATGCGCTGGTGATCTCGGTGCCGGACCACTGGCACGCGGCGTGCTCGATCCGCGCCTGCCGGTCGGGCAAGGACATCTACGGCGAGAAGCCGCTGGCACTGACCATCCGCGAGGGGCGCGCGATGGTCGAGGCGGTGAGGCGGCACAACATCGTGTGGCAGATGGGGAGCTGGCAGCGGTCGACCCGCCACTTCCGCTTCGCCGTCGAGCTGGTGCGCAACGGCCGCCTCGGCAAGCTCAAGGGGGTCGAGGTCGGCCTCACCGAGGGCTTCCGTCCCCAAGGCAAGCCCATGACGCACAGCATCCCGCCGCAGCCGGTGATGCCTGTGCCGAAGGGCTTCGACTACGATATGTGGCTCGGGCCGGCGGCGTGGGAGCCCTACACGGCGATGCGGTGCCACTGGAACTTCCGTTGGATCCTGGCCTACTCGGGCGGGCAGGTGACCGACGACGGCGCCCACCAGATCGATATCGCCCACTGGGGCATGGGCCGCGACGGGTCAGGACCCGTCGCGGTCGAGGGCAAAGGCGAGTTCCCCGCCGACGGCCTCTGGGACGCGGCCTATCGCTTCCGCTTCCGCTGCACCTACGGCGACGGCCTCGTGATGGACGTGGGCAGCACCGATTGCGTGAGCGGCGGCATCAAGTGGATCGGCGAGCGGGGCTGGGTGCAGGTGCGTCGCGGCGGCTACATCCGCGCCGAGCCGGCGAGCCTGCTCAAGGAGACCTTCGGCCCCGACGAAGTCCACCTCGCGAGTCCCGCCGAGGGCCACCGCCAGGGCCATCGCCGCAACTTCCTCGACTGCATCCGCACCCGCGAGACGCCCGCGACGCCCATCGAGGTGGGCCACAGCTCCATCGCCGTCGCCCATCTCGGCAACATCGCCATGCGGCTCGGCCGCAGGATTCGCTGGGACCCCGTCCGCGAGGTCTGCCCCGGCGACCCCGAGGCCAATCGCATGCTCTGGAGCCCCGTCCGCGAGCCGTGGCAGATCTGAACTTCCTGCACTCGTCCCGATGCTCCAGCGTCGGGACGGCGATGCCCACGCTCCAGCGTGGAGGAACAGAGTCAGCGCGTACTACGCCCACTGACGCTGGAGCGTCGTCGGCTGCGTCCCTGACGCCGCGCGACGCGCTGCGTCGCACAGCATCGGGACGAGTAAGGGATGAATGATGGCCCGGCGGCGCCCCATCCCCGCCGTTGCCTGCTCGCAAATGACTGCCGTTTCTACGCTTAGGAGTCCGAAAAAGCCGACGCCCCAGATTGCCCTGTATCGCGTTCTTTTGCCCTTGCGCGACCCAGGAGACCTCGATCGCAAATCTGCCCAGGAAGCCCCCTGGCAGCCCCGTACACGCGAGTAGTGTAGCGGCGCACTGCTCCACACCCGCTCGTCCCGATGCTGTGCGACGCAGCGCGTCGCGCGGCGTCAGGGACGAGTGATGAAGAAGGAGGCGTAGGCATGAGTGCAGTGAAGGGCGGTGGCACGTCGCGCCGCGGGTTCCTGAAAACAGCCACGAGCGCGATGGCGACGACCGCGCTGGCCGCGGGGCTGGCGCCGCGGAGCTATGCGGCGCCCGACGAGACGATCAAGGTGGCGATCGTCGGCTGCGGCGGACGCGGCAACGGGGCGCTCCTCCAGGCCCTGTCGACCCAGGGCCCGACGAAGCTCTGGGCCGTGGCCGACGTGTTCCCCGACCGCATCCAGCGCTGCCTGGCGTCGGTGTCGCAGAAGAAGCCCAAGCAGGTCGACGTGCCCAAGGAGCGTCAGTTCCTTGGCCTCGACGCCTACCGCAAGGCCATCGACTCCCTCGGCAAGGGCGGCGTGGTGCTGCTCACGACGCCCGCGGGCTTCCGCCCCATCCACCTCGAGTATGCCGTCGAGAAGGGCGTGCACGTTTTCATGGAGAAGTCGTTCGCCGTCGACGGTCCGGGCGTGCGGCGTGTGCTGAAGGCGGGCGAGTTGGCGACGAAGAAGAACCTGAAGGTGGCCGGCGGCCTCATGTGGCGCCACGACGCGGGCCGCGAGGCCCTCATCAAGCGGGTGCACGACGGCGAGATCGGCGACCTCATCCTCCTGCGCACCTACCGCATGCACGGGCCGGTCGGCTTTAACCCCAAGAAAGCCGGCGAGAGCGACCTGGCCCACCAGCTCCGCAACTACAGCGCCTACACGTGGCTCAACGCCAGCTTCTTCGTCGACTGGCTCATCCACGACATCGACGTGTCGTGCTGGGCCAAAGGCGCGTGGCCGGTGAGCGCACAAGGTCAGGGCGGCCGCCAGGCCCGCACCACCCCCGACCAGATGTTCGACCACTTCGCCATCGAGTACACCTTCCCCGACGGCACGAAGATGTCGGCCCAGGGCCGCCACATGAGCGGCTGCTGGGGCTGCTTCGGCGAGTACTTCCACGGCACCAGGGGCTCGGGCACGATCCAGTACCGCGGCGACCTGCGCCTCTACAACAGCCACAACCAGACCAAGGAGCACGAGACCTGGCGCCACAGCGGCCCGCGGCCCAACTGCTACCAGGTCGAGCACGACCTGCTCTTCGACGCCATCCGCAACGACAAGCCCTGCAACGAGACCGAGCGGTGTGCCCATGCCTGCCTGGCCTCGATCCTCGGCCGCATGGCCGCCTTCAGTGGCAAGCTCGTCACCTGGGACCAGGCCCTCGCCTCGACCGTCGAGCTCGCCCCCGGCCTCGACTCCCTCACCTGGGACGGCCCCGCGCCCGTGCAGCCCGACAAGGACGGCCGCTACCCCGTCGCCCAGCCCGGCGTCACCAAGGCGTTCTGACCCTCAGACCCACTCGGCCCGATGCTCCAGCGTCGGGACGGAGGCGATGACGCTCCAGCGTCGATGGGCGGAGTAGGCGTTTACTTCGGTTCTCCACGCTGGAGCGTGGGCATCGCCGTCCCGACGCTGGAGCATCGGGACGAGTAGGACATCCGCGCATGATGTCCCGGGGAGCGCAGCCACGGCATTTGCGCCCGTTCGCCATCACCGCCCCGGCAGACGCCAGGCGGCAGCCCCGAAGGGGCGACAGGACGCCGACTGCCCAGCCGTCGGACGCCGGCAGGCTTCAGCCGCCGGTACCCGGCCGACATGTCCCCAAGTCCCGAAGGGACGGCAGAGACAACATCTCGCCTGCTCCGCATCGACAGGCTCTGCCGTCCCTTCGGGACTTGGTGTGGGTTTCCAGGCGATCCGGCGGCTGAAGCCGCCGGCTAAGTCCTGCCGTCCCTTCGGGACTGCGGAACCGCATCGATTCACGGTGTGAGAGGTGAATGTGAGTAGTCGACGTGACAACTGGCTGCGGGCGGCGCGATTCGAGCGGCCGGAGTTGATTCCCATGCGGTTCCACGTCACGGCACCGTGCTGGAACCACTATCCCCAGGACGCGCTCCAGGGGCTGATGGCTGAGCATCCGCTGCTGTTCCCCGGCTATACGGTGAAGGACGCGCCGATCGAGCCGAGCTTCGCGCCGTGGCAGAGGGCGGGCGTGCCCTACACCGACGGCTGGGGCTGCGTGTGGGAGACGACGGTCGATGGAAGCACGGGCGTGGTCGTCCAGCCTGCGCTCGAGACGTGGGAGGGCTTCGAGGACTACGAGCCGCCCGATCCCGAGAGCCACAACGGGTGGGGGCCGGTCGACTGGGAGCGGGTCGCGAAGGACTTAGCCAACGCGAAAGCCAACGGCCGACTCGCGAGCGGGAGCCTGCGCCACGGCCACACGTTCCTGACCCTGAGCTACATCCGCGGCTATGAGAATCTGCTCTTCGACATGGCCGACGATGAGCCGCGCCTCCATCGCCTCATCGAGATGGTCGAAGCCTTCAACATGCACATCGTGCGCCGCTACGTCGCCCTCGGCGTCGAGTGGATGGGCTATCCCGAGGATCTCGGGATGCAGGTGGGGCCAATGGTGTCGCCCGAGCTGTTCCGCCGCTGGATCAAGCCGGTCTGCCAGCGGCTCATCGCCCCGGCCCGCGAGGCGGGCTGCATCATCCACATGCACAGCGACGGTGACATCCGCGCCCTTGCCGACGGCCTCATCGAGGGCGGCATACAGGTGCTCAATCTCCAGGATCTGGTGAACGGCATCGACTGGATTCGCGACACGCTGAAGGGCCGCGTGTGCATCGACCTCGACATCGACCGTCAGCGCATCACCCGCTTCGGCACCCCCGCCGAGATCGACGCCCACATCCGGGGCGCCGTCGAGACGCTCGGCAGCCGCGACGGCGGCCTCATGATGATCCACGGCCTCTACCCCGGCCCGCCGCTCGCCAACGTCAAGGCGCTCATGGATGCGATGGAGCCGTATGCCGCCTACTACGCTTGAGACGAGCCTGTGGGCGGGATGTCCACATCCCGCGAGACAGCCATGTGGGGCACGCAACGCGTGCCCTTTCCGCTTTCCTGCGCTGCCAGAGCTCAGAGAAGGGTAAGCAGAGCGGGGCCTGACGGCCCCGCCACACGAAGACCTTTTTGCTCGGCGTGTGGACACGCCGCCCACAGGTTTGCTCGGCGTGTGGACACGCCGCCCACAGGTTTGCTCGGCGTGTGGACACGCCGCCCAC
>JADHXT010000235.1 GCA_016782825.1 Candidatus Brocadiia bacterium
CGCCCGCTCCGCCGCAGGGGACCCCGCAGCCCCCCTCCCGCCGAGTGCGGCTGCCGCCGCCTGGCTGCCCCCCTGCGGCTCCGCTGCCTCGCGGCCGGCTCACGGGTCGCCCGGCGCGCCCCAGCCTCCTCCCATTGGCACCGAGTCAGCCCCTGCCGCGCCCCTCGGGGCAGAGACTGCAAAGGGGGGAGGCCAGATTCGTCTTCCTCACCTGTCTGGCCGAGCCGAGCGTCGCGTCGAGGCGAGACGAGGGGCTTGGCCGGCGGCCGGCGACGACGCGGTCCGGCCCCCAGCCCTTCGCAGAAGGCGGGGCCGTCTGGCGGACGGCCTCCGCCGCCGCATCACCACTCCGGGGCCGGAGGGCCCGCCCTGCCTCACGAGCCGGAAGTGACGAGCGCGGGGGGGTGGCGACGCTTCGATGGCCCATGGCCGAGGAGATGTCGAGGAGGGATCGGCTGGCCGCTGCCGTGGGCGAGTCGGGGGAGCAAGGGACGGTCCCCAAGATCCGGGGCCAGACTCGCCGCCCGATCCGTGTCTTGTCGTGCTCGTGCTCGATCTTCTCTGATCCGGGGGCCAGATCGATTACGAGCACGAGCACGACGCGGAGAAAGGCGGTCGTCATCGCGATCTGAGGCCGCCCATTCTGCCCCCGGCACCCCCCCGAAAAGCACATTTGGCCACTTGACAGGCGTAAAGCGCACTGCTAGCATAACATGCGTCGCCCCGGTCCGCGGGACGGCCGTTGGGCATCTGGACCTCCAGGAGGAGGGCACACGGACGTTGCCGATCGAGAGGCGGCTCCGGGACGGGCCGCACGGTTCCTGGCACCCTTGGAAAGGAGCGCAAGATGGCTGAAGAGGAATCCACCCCGCAGGACGAGCAGGCCCCTGAGCCTGAACCGGCGCCGGCCGCCGAGGCGCCCGCAGCAGCGGCTCCGCCGTCACCGCCGCCGCAGGGAGAGGGCGTGCCGATGCAGATCGGCGCCTACATCTCGAAGGGCTGGGAGGTCGTCAAGGCCGACCCCGTGCTCTTCATTCTCGGCTATCTTGTGATCGGCGCCATCATCGGCGCCACTGGCGGGATCTTGTTTGGCCCAATGATGTTCGGCTACCTGCGGGTTGCGCAGAAGCGCCTGAAGGGCGAGCCCGCCGAGTTTGGCGACCTGTTCTGCGGCTTCCAGGACTTCGGCAAGGGCCTGATCACGTGGCTGTTGCTGGCGGCCGTCGGCTGCGTCGCCGGGATCATCTACGTGATCGCCATCCTCCTGTGGTTCATCCCCTGCATCGGGTGGCTGCTGGGCTTCGTCGTGATGTTGGCCGTCTCGCTGTTCATGGGCGCCGCCTGCTACTTCGTCGTCCCGAACGCTGCGCTGAGCGATGCCTCGCCGGTCGACTCGTTGAAGGCGAGCTTCCGGTTCTGCTTCGCCCACTTCTTGCAGGTCCTGCTTCTGAGCCTGGTGACCGGGCTGGTAGCGGGGGCGGGCGGCATCGTCTGCTGCATCGGCATCTACGTCACGGCGCCCATCGCGCTCGTCGCGAGCGTCGTGGCCTACAACGAGTTCTACCTGCCCAACGCGGCGCAGGGCGAGTGATGCAATGAAGGTGGCGCGGCTGAGCGGCACGGCACGCATCCTGTGCCTGCTCGGGCCGATGCTCGTCGCCGCGATGTTCGTCGTGGCGCTGGTGATTGAGCCGGCTGTGCGGGCGCGGCCGCGGCTCTCGCGACTCTTCGCGCGGCCCTGCGTGCTCAAGGCCACGACGGACGTGCCGTGTCCCTTCTGCGGCGGCACCCGCTCCGTCGTCCTTGCGTCGCGGGGCGAGTGGCTGCCGGCCCTGCTGCTGAATCCACTGGGGGTCCTCCTGATCGCAGGAGGACCCCTGGTCGCGCTATGGCTCGGCCTCTGCGCTGCCACGGGACTCGACCTGGGCCTCCTGGCACTGAACCGCTTCCTCAGCCAGCGCGCCGTCGTGCGATGGCTCCTCGCCGCGATCTCCCTGCTCTGGCTCTGGAAGATCGTGGCCTGGCTGGCATGGGACGTTTGAATGGATGAGTGGGTGAATGGATGGGTGGATGGATGGATGGGTGGAAGAAGAGACGAACCTTGTCGTGTCGATGGTCTGTGCCTTCCTCTTCCTTCTTCCCATCCATCCACTCATCCAGCCATCCACCCATCCAATCTTCCCTGCCCATGCTGCCTCACCGCTCACGTCTCGTAGGAGGGCCTCCCCAATGAGACGCGCCCTATGGCTTGCGCTCGCGCCGGGCGTGCTCGTCGTGCTCGCCGTGGTGTTCGTCATCTCGTTGTTCCTCGTCAAGATCCTATGGGCGTGGACCGTGCCCGACCTGTTCCCGAAGGCGGTCGAGCAGGGCCTGGTGGCAGGCGAGATCTCGTGGTTCACCGCGCTCAAGGTCGCCATCTTCATCGCCGTCCTGTCGGGCATCACCGGGCTGCGCGGCAAGAAGTCGAGCTCCTGACCGAGGGAGATCGCGATGGCCGAGGCGCGGCAGTTCCGGCTGTGGGCGAGCGGCTGCTGCCACGTGGGCACCGATCTGCGTCGCCGCAAGCGCGAGAGCCTGGCCTGCGCCATCCGCCACGCCGAGCGCGGCGGCGGCCTCGGCGGCCCGCCATTCGCATGGGACGTGGCCGTGCACCTGGGCGACTTCTCCGGCACCCAGGGGCCGCCCGACGACGCCGAGGGCCGCGAGGTCGTCCGCCAGTTCGGCGAGCTCGCCACGCACGGCAAGCACCGCCGCGAGCACGTCTATTGCCTCGTGGGCAACCACGACGCCAGCGTGCCCGGCCAGCCCACGCAATGGTGGTTCCGCAAGTGGCTCGACCCCACGGGCGAGAACTCCCGAACGTCCGGCGTCGACCCCACGCGTCGCCCCTATCCCGTCGAGGGCACGTGGGAGCGCTACGCCTTCCGCGCGGGGAACCTGCTGTTCCTCATGATGGGCGATCGCAACGACGTGGGGCCGCCGGTCGGCCGCGGCGCCAAGGGCGGCTACCCCGCGGGCGCCGTCACCGCCGAGACCTTCGCCTGGTGGAAGCGGATGGTCGAGCAGAATCCCTACAGCATCCTCATCGCGTGCCACCACCACATGCTCAAGGAGACCACCGTCGCCTCGGGCGAGTGGGAGGGCTTCCGCAAGGACGAGGCGGGGGAGTGGCGCGGCGTCTACCACGGCTACTTCCCGCAGGGCGCGCCCCGCGGCGCCTCCTACCTCTACTTCGTCGACGGCAAGCCCGACGCGCGGGCATTTGAGCGCTACCTCGCCGACAGCCCCGGCGCCATCGACCTCTGGCTCGGCGGCCACACCCACACCCATCCCGACGACCGCTGCGGCGGCCGCTCCCACGTCGAGCGCAAGTGGGGCGTCGGCTTCGTCAACTGCTGCGCCCTCTCGCGCTACCACGGCCACAAGAACGTGCCCATGAGCCGCCTCCTCACCTTCACCGACGGCAGCGACCGCGTCCGCGTCCAATGCTACCTCCACACCTCGCAGCACGCGCCCCAGGGCTGGTACCAGCCCGCCGAGCGCACGCTTCCTCTCACCAAGCCCTTCGAGCTCGGATGAGACGCCCGGAATGGATGTGGAGTGCGGCGGCTTGACGCCGCCTTGGATTCCCGCGGAGCGGGCAACGCGGAGAAAGGTCCCGTTGCGCCAGCGCACTGAGATCCACGGCATCGACTTCAGCGGCGCCGCGAAGGCCGGCCGCAAGATCTGGATCGCCAGCGGCAGGCCCGTGGCAGGCACCCTGCACATTGACGCCTGCCGTCGCCTTGCCGATCTGGAGGGCTCGCCGCGGCAGCTCGAACCGGCCCTCGCCGCGCTCCGCGCGTTCATCGCTGAGCGCCCGGCGGCCGTCTTCGGCCTCGACTTCCCTTTCGGCATCCCCCGCCAGCTCGTCAACGCGGCGACTTGGCAGCAGTTCGTCGAGAGCTTCCCCACCCGCTATCGCTCCGCGCGCCTCTTCCGCCAGCGCTGCCGCGAGGCCACGGGCTGCCGCGACCTCAAGCGCGTGGCCGACCGCGCCATCGTCCTCGGCAACCCCGCCAAGGCCGTCGGCACCGTGCCCGACAACGAGCTCCTCTGACCTCGCAGCTGGCCCTGGGATGGAGACAGGGGAGGGCGAGGCTCCGGCCGAGCCGCCGTCCGCTCCGGCGGACGGCCGTCTCGATGTGGCGCGCCACCCGGTCGCGGCTCAGCGGGAGCTTCGCCCTCCCACCAGGCCTCGGGCGCGAATCACCATCGAACGGGTTCTCAGGCGCCAGCCACGCCGAGCTTCTTCGTCAACGCCTGCCAGACAGCCATCGAGCGCTTGAGGTGCGCCTCGGAGGCGCCGGGGACGCTGTAGCACTGGAGGCCGACGGGGCCGGTGTAGCCCACCTTCTTGACGGTGCCGAGGAAGCCGAGCAGGTCGTAGTCGCCCTGGTCGAGGGCGTAGATCTTGCGGCCCTTCGTCGTGCCGTTGTTGATGGTCACGCTGAAGAGGTGGGGCAGGACGTCGCGGAGAGTCGCCTCGACCGAGCGGCTCTGCTTCACCCAGGTCCAGTGGACGAGATTGAAGTTCGTGCCCACGTTCTTGCGGCCGATCTTCTTCGCCAGGCGGGCGCCGTCGTCGACCTTCTCGGTCCAGAACCAGGCGTGGGGATAGACCGACACGACCGGGCCAGTGTCGCCGCAGAGGTCGGAGACGCGGGTCATCAGCTCGATGGCCTGGGGGTCGCCGGCGGGGTCGGAGGGCTTCTTGAAGGTCTTGCTGCGGATGCCCATCTCGATGCGGGTCGCGCGGCCCTTCATGAGCTTGATGCTGTCGCCGAGCTTCGGGTCGACCGGCTGCTCGGCCCAGGGCACGGTGTAGACGGCGTTGAGCTCGAGCCCGTGCGTGTCGAGGGCCTCGAGCATCTCGGGCAGACGCTGGTGGTTGAGGTGGTACTCGAGGCCCACGTAGCCCAGGTCCTTGAGCAGCTTGGCCTGGTCCTCATAGCCCTTGATGGTCCTCAGGCCGTTGTCGAAGGCGTAGAAGGGCCACATGGGCTTCTTCCTTTCCGCTGGCGTCGCGCCGCGGGCAGCGAGCCCGGCGACCGCGGCCGCGCTGCCCAGGACGAAGCGCCGCCGCGAGAGGTGGGGGTGCATGATCCTCGTCTCCTCGCTCCCAGGGGTCGGTGCAACATCCAGTGATACCAGAAACGCCCGATGGAGTCACGCCCACGGGTGCGACCCTGGACAGCAGGGAATGGGGATCCGGCCCTGGCAGGCGGCGAAGCGCGCGAGCAGTTACGCGAGCCAGCTCTGGACGCGGGAGGTAGTGCTGACGCTCGCACATGGGAAGATGCAGGGGGATGTGAATACATATACACATATGCGTATATGTAGTCTTCATCTTCCCATCGGACCCCGAGCCTGGTCGCCTTCGTGACAGAGGCCGCGGGACACACTGCGTCTGGAGCGCCGCCAGAAGCGCTTGGCCCTGGTCCTGAGAGATGTCTCCGACCGCCCCCTGGGAAAGCGAGTCGTGATTACCCCCAATCCAGGGGCCCCACCCCGCGCCCACCGCCGCGTTGACTTGCCACGTCGCGGGAGCTACACTCGGCCCGGCCCGAGGCGCGGAGGACGATGGCGATGGGACAGAAGGCGACCTGGCAGGAGCGTGTGGACGCGGCCATTGCCGAGGGCAAGCTCTGGCGGGCGAAGGAGATCCTTCAGGGGAACCTCCGCACCCGCGGCTACGATCTCGAGCTATACGAGCGGTTCGGCCAAGTGCTCCTGGAGATGGGTGACACCCTCGAGGCCGGCAAGTACCTCTTCCTCTCCGGCGTGCGGTGCCCTGAGTACGACGAGGCCATCGAGCTCTACCTGTCGCGCTACGCTCGCAAGGCTCCCAGGAATCTGGTCGGTACGTTCCCGCGCTCGGCGCGAAGGGCCAACGTCGCCGACTACCCCGAAGCCGTGCGCCGCGTGCTCAGGGATCTCGACACCGGCGCTCCTGGAACTGCGGCCAGGCCAGGTGGAATCCCGCGCCGTGGCTCGGCT
>JADHXT010000236.1 GCA_016782825.1 Candidatus Brocadiia bacterium
GGCGATGTTGGCGCCGATGACGTAGTTGCCGGGGGAGCCGTATTCTTCGGCGGTGTCGTGGCAGGCCTTGTGGATGGCGATCATGATGTCGTGGAGACGCTGGTCCACTTCCTCGCTGGGCCAGCCGATGTGGGTGGCGTTTTGCGCCATTTCGAGTCCCGAGGTGGCGACGCCGCCGGCGTTGGCGGCCTTGCCGGGGCCGTAGAGCACCTTGTTGGCGATGAACTGCTCGACGGCTTCGGGCGAGCTGGGCATGTTGGCGCCTTCGGCGACGAGGAAGCAGCCCTTGGCGAGGAGCGACGCGGCGTCGGGGCCTTCGATCTCGTTCTGGGTGGCGCTGGGGAAGGCGCAGTCGCAGCGGATGCCCCACGGGCGGGCGCCGTCGCGATACTGGGCGCCGAACTTGTCGGCATACTCGCGGATGCGGCCGCGGCGGACGTTTTTGAGCTCGAGCACGTAGGCGAGCTTTTCTTCGTCGATGCCGTCGGGGTCGTAGATGGTGCCGCCCGAGTCCGAGAGGGTGACGGGCTTGGCGCCGAGCTGGATGAGCTTCTCGACGGTGTACTGGGCAACGTTGCCGGAACCGGAGACGGTGCAGACCTTGCCTTCGAAGGTCTCGCCGCGTGTCTTGAGCATCTCCTGGGCGAAGTAGACGGCGCCGTAGCCGGTGGCCTCGGGGCGGATGAGCGAGCCGCCCCAGTTGAGTCCCTTGCCGGTGAGGACGCCTGTGAACTCGTTGGTCAGGCGCTTGTATTGGCCGAAGAGGAAGCCAATCTCGCGGCCGCCGACGCCGATGTCGCCCGCGGGCACGTCGGTGTGAGGCCCGATGTGGCGGAAGAGCTCGGACATGAAGGACTGGCAGAAGCGCATGACCTCGCTGTCGCTCTTGCCCTTGGGGTCGAAGTCCGAGCCGCCCTTGCCGCCGCCCATGGGGAGGGTGGTGAGGGAGTTTTTGAAGACCTGCTCGAAGCCGAGGAACTTGAGGATGCTGGCACACACGCTGGCGTGGAAGCGGAGGCCGCCCTTGTAGGGGCCGATGGCGCTGTTGAACTCGAAGCGGAAGCCGCGGTTGACCTGCACCTCGCCGCGGTCGTCCTGCCACGGGACGCGGAAGATGATCTGGCGCTCGGGCTCGACGAGGCGTTCGAGGATTTTGCCATTCTGGTAGGCCTTGTTGCGCGTGAGAACCGGCTCGAGGCATTCGAACACTTCCGTGACGGCCTGGAGGAACTCGCTCTCGCCAGGGTTCCTCTGCTTGACGATCTCGAGAGCGTGGTTGATGTAGTCCAAGTCTGTTCTCCTTGTGAGCGGGGACACTGTCCAGACAGCACGACGGACCACCCCGCTCGGGACCGTCGATGCCCAATTGATGGACCGGCAACGCTTGCCGTATTCTACACACTGGCTGATGAAAGTCAAGTCCGTCGGCAAGAGATCGAGAAATATGGCCGGATCTGCCTGATTCCCCATCCAGGCCACGCAGAGAGGCTTTCTGAACCATACGCCCTCGCGCGCTAGCATAAACCCTCCTATCCCAATGACATAGCATACCTCGGCTCACGTCTGATCGTCAGCCATAAACCAGGGCGGAAGCGGCAACTATTGCCCCACAACCCGACCCGCCGTGCGCCGCCATCCCATCTGGTCAGTAATGCGGCAGAAGGCCAACACCTGCCTCACATGTTGGTCTTGACATCGCCGGATACAAGCGGTAAGATGGTGGGGAAAACCATTCGGAGGCATCTTTCCTTGGACACGCGAACGAAAAAGCGGGCGGTGGCCATCCTGCGGGCACTGCGCGATGCCGGACGCCCCCTCGGCGCGAGCCGCCTGGCGCGCGACCTCGAGGCCATGGGCATCGACATGAGCCAGCGCACGGTGCGCTACTACCTGGCCATGCTCGATGGCGAGGGCCTCACGCGCAGTTGCGGCAAGAAGGGCCGCGAGATCACCCCCCTTGGCGAGGAGGAAGTGGCCCACGCCTTCGTGGCCGAGAAAGTGGGCTTCATCTCCGCCAAAGTGGACCAGCTCACCTGCCAGATGACCTTCCAGCCCCGCCGCCGCACGGGCACCATCATCCTCAACCTGTCCACCGTCCCCGCCGACCGCATCCGCGAGGCCGCGCGCGAGATCACCGCCGTCTTCGATGCGGGCCTCGGCATGGGCCGCCATCTGGCCGTCGCCCGCCCCGGCGAGGCCATCGGCAAGTTCAAGACCCCCGCCGACTGCTTTGCCATCGGCACCGTGTGCAGCGTTACCCTCAACGGCCTGCTCCTGGGCGAAGGCATCCCCACCACCTCGCGCTTCGGCGGCCTGCTCGAGATCAGCAACGGCGAGCCCGTGCGGTTCACCGAGATGATCGAGTACAGCGGCTCCAGCCTCGACCCGCTGGAAATCTTCATCAGCGGCAGGATGACCACCGTGCGCGAGGCCGCGCGCACGGGCAACGGCATCGTCGGCGCCGGCTTCCGCGAGGTGCCGGCCGTGGCCGTCCCCCGCATCCGCCGCCTGCAAGCCAAGCTCGAACGCCTCGGCCTCGCCGGCATCGTGGCCATCGGCAAGCCCAACCGCCCGCTCCTCGAAGTCCCCGTGCCCGAAGGCCGCGCCGGCCTCATCGTCATCGGCGGACTCAACCCCCTGGCCGCCGTCTACGAAGCGGGCATCGACACGCACAACAAGGCACTCACCGGCCTCGTCGACTTCGCCGAGCTCGTGGAATACACCGACCTCCGCGCGCGGGTCGGTGCCCTCCCCCTCACGGCCGGCGCCGAAGGAGTACGCACAGCGTGAAAGAGGCATGCGGGCTCTTCGGAACCTACGGATGCGACGGCGCCGCACAGAAGGCCTACCTGGGGCTCTTCGCGCTCCAGCATCGGGGCGAGGAAAGCGCCGGCATCGTCGTCTCCGACGACCGGAAGATCCGCAGCCGCAAAGGCATGGGCCTCCTCACCGATGTGATTGACGCCGACGACTTCACCGAGCTGCCCGGCCACATGGCCATCGGCCACGTCCGCTACTCCACCACCGGCTCGCCCAAGCCGCAAAACGTCCAGCCCCTCGTCATCGAATACTCCCAGGGCCTCGTCGCCGTCGCCCACAACGGCACCCTCACCAACGCCTACCGCCTCCGCCGCCAGTACGAGGCCCGCGGCTCCATCTTCCAGACCAGCACCGACAGCGAGGTGATCGTCCACCTCATGGCCGACCCCGAGTACCTCGGCAAGCCCGACCACGTGGCCCGCTGCCTCGCCCAGCTCGAAGGCGCCTTCTCCTTCCTCATCATGACCAAGCGCCGCCTCATCGCCGCACGCGACCGCCACGGCTTCCGCCCCCTCTCCCTCGGCGACCTCGACGGCGCCCCCGTCGTCGCCAGCGAAACCTGCGCCTTCGACCTCCTCGGCGCACGCTACGTGCGCGACATCGAGCCCGGCGAGATGATCACCATCGACGAACGCGGCGTCGTCAGCGAACGCTTCTGCCCCCCCGACCAAGTGAAAAAGGCCCACTGCATCTTCGAGCACATCTACTTCGCCCGCCCCGACAGCCGCATCTTCGGCGAAAACTGCCAGCTCGTGCGCACCCGCCTCGGCGAAATCCTCGCCCGCGAGCACCCCGTCGACGCCGACGTCGTCATGCCCCTCCCCGACTCCGGCAACCCCGCCGCCCTCGGCTTCGCCCACGAAAGCGGCATCCCCTTCCAGTTCGGCGTCATCCGCAACCACTACGTCGGCCGCACCTTCATCCAGCCCCGCAGCCGCAGCTTCAGCGTCCGCGTCAAGCTCAACGTCATCGCGGACATCGTCCGCGGCAAGCGCGTCGTCGTCGTGGATGACAGCATCGTGCGCGGCACCACCAGCCGCACCCGCCTCGGCATGCTCCGCGAGGCCGGCGCCACGGAGATCCACCTGCGCATCAGCAGCCCGCCCATCCGCCACCCCTGCTTCTTCGGCATCGACTTCCCCACCCGCACCGAGCTCGTCGCCGCCGCCCGCACGGTCGAAGAAGTGCGCGAGTTCATCGGCGTCGACTCCCTCGGCTACATCAGCGTCGAGGGCCTCCTCTCCGCCGTCAGCGGCGCCCCATGCGACTACTGCACCGCCTGCTTCACCGGCGACTACCCCTGTCCCGTCGCCGACCCCGTCGAAAAGCTCGCCCTCGAACGGCACTGAGGTCGCCAAGAGAAGGCAACCGCAGATTTACGCAGATGAACACAGATGAAGAAAGGCATGGGATTAGGGTTTCAGATTCCGATGCTGATAGCTGATAGCTGACCGCTTCTCTTCTTGTGGGCGGGGCGTCTTCCTGGGCTGCGTAGCCCCTATCCTCCGAAGCCTTGGCGAAGGAGGATGGCGAAGCAGGCTGCCCCGCGTCTTCGGGCCCCTGCCCTACCAATCGCAAATCCGCAATCGGCAATCGCAAATCCCCAGAGGGTCTCACCACAGAGACACGGAGAGCACAGAGAAGAGAGGAAGAGAGAAGGCCGTTCGGGGCACGTTTCGTGCGAGACGAAACCCGCCCCGCCTTGCTCCGCCGCTTCGCGGGGAACCCCACCATCACCGCCAAGCGTCCCCCGCCACTCGCCCCCCCCCGTAGTGCTCCGCTCCCCCTCTACTCGTCCCCCTGCTCCGCGGGGGGACGGGCTGTCTTCGAGGCCCTGCCTCGATCTCCTGGGCATGAAGTCCCGAAGGGACGATTCGGTATAGCCCAGGGAGGAGCGAAGCGGAACCCTGGGTATCGTGCCCCATCTCCCCCAGCCCCGCACGGGGCGGTTCAGTTTGCGGGTCCGCCTGCCGCTCAATCGCCCCTGCAGGGCTCAAGGCATGTAGGGGATGCGGCGTTTCCCAGGGCTTCGCTCTGGGCTATACCGAATCGTCCCTGCGGGACTGCGAGCCGTCTTCCCCTCTACCTATAGAACGATAGCCGGCGCCACTTTGTCAAAACGCGAGATGCGATAATCTCTACTCGCCCCCCTGCTCCGCCCCCCCTCTACTCGTCCCCCTGCTCCGCGGGGGGACGGGCTGTCTTCGAGGCTTCCACCCTCCGTAGCAGGGCTACTGCGGAGGACGCGCCGCAGGGGACGGGGTGTCTTCGAGCCTACCACTTACCGAGATGGATCCATTGCGGAGGACGGGCCGCCTCGCCCATATCACATGCCAGGAAACGCCGCGTGACCCCATACCGGGGTACAGGGCCACGCAGAAGACGTTAGGGTCCCGTCTATCCCTCGCCAATGTTTGCAGGTCGCACATGTCTCGGCTTGCCTCGTCCGCATTGCTGCGAACGGCGCGGGGTCGCCCCACGCGCTGTCCCCTCACGAGGACCTTTCTCTCCATACCCCGCCAAAGCGGGGGTTAGGCGTTAGCCTTCTGGGCCGAGACTCCAAGGGGCCGGGACTGGGAAAACGGGACAGTCCATCCCGGCATAGGTCTTTAGCTTCCCTGCAAACGTAGCTCGTGACCAGGTCCCGCCTTTCGTTGGGTTCCCTGGCAGGCCCCCCGAAGGGGGCCTTCGCTGAGGCTTGCTTCTGACCTTGCACTTGCGGGGCGAACTTCAGGCGCTGGCCTCGACACTTGTTTCGCCACATCACCAACCTGTTGGGCCTTTGCGTCATCACAGCCCCAAGACTTTGGTGTTCACCCCACGCGTGCGAGGCCAGAATTGTTGCTCGGCCACTGTCGCCACGTGTCGGCGTGTTCACCCCACGCGTGCGAGGCCAGAATGTCGGCAGCGCCATCATCATCGCGCCCGCGATGGAATAGTCTGCGAGGTATGGCGGCGGGCACGGCCCATCACCACCATGTGAGAAGCACAATGCCGCAAGCGCCGCCTCGACGCGCGGTCCGTCATCGGCGCAGACCTGAAGAAACTCGGCGGTCGTCAGCATGGCGGTTGCTCCTCTGCTTCTGCCCAGCGCAGCACTGCGCTGGGCGAGGCGCTTGGCTTCGATGGCGTGGATGCGCAGCATGTTCACTGTCGGGGCTCCTCACGGGATGGTGCGGTAGACATGGCGGGCCTTGAAAATCAAACCGCCGC
>JADHXT010000237.1 GCA_016782825.1 Candidatus Brocadiia bacterium
GCGCCTTCGTATACGGGTGCAATGGCTCGTCGAACAGCGTCTCCGTGGGGCTGTGCTCGACGAGGCGCCCGAGGTACATGACCGCCACCTCGTCGGCGATGTACTCCACGACGCCCAGGTCGTGGGTGATGAACAGGTAGGTGAGATGGAACTGATCCTGGAGGTCGCTCAGCAGATTCAGGATCTGCGCCTGGACCGAGACGTCGAGGGCGCTGGTCGGCTCGTCGCACACGACGAAGTCGGGCTCGACAGCCAGCACGCGAGCGATGCCGATGCGCTGTCGCTGTCCGCCTGAGAACTCGTGCGGGTAACACGAAGCGGCGTCCGGCGTGAGGCCCACGCTCCGGAGCAGGCTGGTGACACGTGCGGACCGCTCGGCGGCAGTCCCACCGATGCCGTGGACCAGCATGCCCTCCTCGATGATCTCCCGCACCATCATACGGGGGCTCAGGGACGAGTAGGGATCCTGAAACACGAACTGCGCTCGGCGGCGGAACTCGCGCAGGCCCTGCCCGTCCAACTTCAAGAGATCGGTGTTGCCGAAACGGAGGGAGCCTGCCGAGGGCGGCAGCAATCGGATGAGCGTCTTGCCCAACGTGGTCTTTCCGCATCCAGATTCGCCGACCAGCGCCACGGTTCTTCCGCGCCGCACGGTCAGGTCAACGCCATCCACCGCCCGCACGTGGCCGACCACCCGCTTGAGGATCCCTTTGCGGATCGGGAAATGCTTGGCCACGGCGCGTGCCTCGAGCAATGGCTCTTCCTCTCTCGGCTCCTCCACGCGCGGCGGCTGTGGCGTAGCCACGACGCGGGCCGCACCTCGAATCTCGCTCTCACCGAACAGATGGCAGCCGATCGCGTGGCCGTCTCCCACCTGGATCGGCGATGGCTCGATGTCGCCACATGGGGCGAAGGCATGCGGGCATCGGGCGCGGAACCGGCAGCCCTGCGGATAGCTGCCGGGGCTCGGGACGACTCCTCGAATCGTCTCCAGCCGCTGGCCGCGCTGCGTGCGGCTGGGGCGGCATCGCAGCAGCAGCGCCGTGTAGGGATGCCGCGGCGCCTCATCGTCGAACAGCACGGCGGCAGGCGCGGTCTCGACAATCTGGCCCGCGTACATCACGGCCACGCGGTGCGCCATCTCGGCGACCACGGCCAGGTCGTGCGTGATGAACAGCACCGCCGTGCCGAGCTGGCGCTGGAGGTCGCGGAGCAGGTCGAGAATCTGCGCCTCGACGGTCACGTCGAGAGCCGTGGTCGGCTCGTCGGCAATGAGCAAGGCCGGACGGCAGGCGACCGCCATGGCGATCATCACCCGCTGCTGCATGCCGCCAGAGAGCTGATGCGGGTACTGACGGAGGCGCGCAGCGGGGTCGGGCATGCCCACCAGCCGCAGCGCCTCGACCGCCTGTCCCATGGCTTCGCTGCGCGTGACGTTCTGATGCAGGCGGATGGCCTCGACGAGTTGGGTCCCGACCGACAGGACGGGGTTCAGGCTGGTCATGGGCTCCTGGAAAACCATCGCGACCGTCCCGCCGCGAAGGGCGCGCTTGTCCTGCCCCGACAGCCGGAGGACGTCCTGACCCTGGACGCGGATCGACCCGCCCGCGACGTAGCCGTGGGGCCGGGGGAGGAGTTGCATGATGGACAGCCCGGTGAGGGACTTGCCGCAGCCCGATTCGCCGACGAGCCCGAGTGTCTCGCCGCGGTCGATGTGCAGCGACACGCCGTCCACTGCCCGTAACGGCTCGCCCGTTGTGCAGAAGTAGGTCCGCAGGTCGCGGATGTCGAGAAGCGGTGCGCTCATTACAGCTCCTCGCGCCGGCGAAGCCGCGGGTCCAAGGCATCGCGGAGCGCGTCCCCGAAAAGGTTGGCCGTAAGCACCAGGCCAAACATGGCCACGAAGGCCGCGGCGAGGTTCCACCACACTACAGGGTCGCGGCCAAGCTCGCCGCGGGCCTGGTCGATCATCGAGCCCCAACTGAACGTGTCGGGCCCCACGCCCACGCCGATGTAGCTGAGCACGGCCTCCGCGAGCACAAGCCCGCTGAACCGCAGCACCACCGTGATGAGCACCAGGTGCATCAGGTTGGGCACAATGTGCTGGCGGATGACGCGGAACTTCGCCCCCCCCAGTGCCAGGGAAGCCTGCACATACTGCTTCTCCCGAAGCTTCAGCGTCTCGCCGCGCAGCACCCGGCACAGCGACACCCAACCCGTGAGCCCCATCACGACGCACAACTGCACCAGGCCCCGCCCGAAGACGAGCATGAAGGCCACCACGAGCAGCACCCAGGGCACCGACGCCAGGGTCGTGTAGACGTACTGCACCGCATCGTCGATCCGCCCGCCGAAGAACCCGGCTAGCACCCCGAAGAAGATGGCAAAGGGCACCGCGATAAGCGTGGTGAGGCCACCCACGATCAGCCCCGTCCGAACGCTCTTGAGTGTCTTGAAGAGGACATCCTGCCCCGTCTTGTCGGTCCCCAGCAGATGACTCCGCGGGTGGTGCAAGGGTCGCCGAATGCGCTGCACAGCCCGTTCGCCGCGCTCGCGGGCCTCCACCGTCTCCTTCATCAGCAGGTGTGTGGCCAGGGGAGCGGAGTAGCTCTTCTCGCTGCGCGCGAGCGGGCCGCAGATGCGGTCGAGCAGAGAACGCGCGGGCGCGAGGACCACTTGGCTGTCGGCCGTGCGCCGCACATCACCCTCGGGGGTGGTCGCCACGCCACGCCACGAGATGCTATCGAGCGCCGCAACCAGAACGTAGATGCCCAGGATCCCCAGCGAGACCATCGCCAGCCGGTTCCGTCGCACCTGACGCCAGGCGTTCTGCCACAGCTCCCGCCGGCGTGCGCGCCGCCAGGCGACGAGAAGCCCAGTCACCACCAACGCGAAGGCCCCGTTCGAGACGAGTGGCACCCGCGAGCCGACGACGGCGCGCAGCGTCAGCAGCCATTTCACGCCCAGATACACCCCGCCGCACGCCGCAGCGAACAGCAGCCCCGTGCACGCCAGCTTGGCCACGTCGCGAGCCGATGGCCCGCCATACAGGCTGTGTGTGTCGCTGACCCCAAGGGTCACGCGGGGATCGACCAAGGTGTAGCTGATATCGGTGAGCAGCAGGCCGACCACGTAGAGGATGGCGCCGATGTAAACCATGGAGCGCACCACCGCGAAGTCCTGCGCGTGAATCGCCGTGATCGTCATACTCCCCAGGCCGGGAATGGCGAAGAACGATTCCATGATCAGGCTGCCCATGAACAGGAACGGGATGACCATCACCGCACTGGTGAGAATGGGGATCATCGCGTTCTTGAGCACGTGGCGAAAGAGCACGGCGCCCTCCCCCAACCCCTTCGCCCGTGCCGTGCGGACGTAGTCGCGCCCCACCTCCTCGAGCATCACCGTGCGGTAGTAGCGCACGCCGCCGCCGATACCCGCCACCACGCCGATGACGACGGGCAGCAACACGAACCGCGGCATGGCGGCCCCCCAGTCGAAGCCGCTGATGGGAAACAGCCGCAGCCACTGGGCAAAGAGGAACTGCCCCCCGATGATGTAGAACAGCGAGGAGACCGACATCATGAGCACGCACATCACCGTGCCCCAGCGATCGAGGTACGTGCCGCGGCAGAAGGCAATGATCAGCGCCGTGGAGATGTTCACAAGCATGCCCAGCAGAAAGCTCGGCACGGCAATGGCCAGGCTCGGCCCCATGCGCCGGCGGATCTCGCCCGCGATCGGCCGCCCGGTCACGTCTGACCGGCCGAGGTCGAAGGCAAGCAGCCGCGCGCACTTCTGAAAGAAAAGCGTGTTCGTCAGCGTCGCCGGGCCCTGTTCGCTCCGGTTGAGGAACAGCGGCAGATGGTAGTTGTGCTCGCGCTTCCACGATGCCACGGCCTCCGGCGAATCGGCCTTCTCGCCCAGGATGCGACGGGCCATGTCGTCGGGAGTGTTCACCACAAAGAAGAGCAGGAACGTGATCACCACGATCCCCAGGAGGATCGGCACGGCGTAGAGCAGGCGACGGATGATGTAGGCAAGCATGTGGTCAGTCTTCTCGCAGGTGGCGAACGGCAATCCGAACGGCGGGCACGATGCAGAGCAACAGAATGGCCAGGAACAGTGCCACGGGCTGCCATCGAGGCCGGTTCCATTCTCGCCGACGCTGTGCGCGCCGCTCGGGGTCGATGCGGTGATACTTGAGCTGGTTCCAGGCCATCGCGTTCGGATACGTGTTCCTGTACCAGTCATGCACGAGCGTGTAGGACACAGGATGCACCATGCCAAACCAGGGCGAATCGCCGTGAAGGAGGCGATTCATCTCCTGGATCACGGCGAGGCGCTCGGGGCCGTTGTCCGTGTTGCGCATCTGGACGAAGAGGCGGTCGTACTCGGGGTTGGCGTAGTTGGCGGAGTTCTCTCCCCCGCCATCCTTGGCCCGGTTCGGCCCGTAGAGGAGGAACAGGAAGTTCTCCGAGTCGGGATAGTCGGCCATCCAGCCCCACGAGAGCATCTGGTAGTTGCCCGAGCGGACCTTGTCGCCGAGCCGGTTGTAGTCGGTCGTACGCGGAACGAGCTGGATCCCCAGCTTCGCGAACTGCTTGGTCACGAACTTCAGCCGCGGACGGAGGCTTGCCGCCGTCCACCCGTTGTCGAAGTGGATCACCAGTGGCTGTCCGTCCGGGCCGTAGCCATCCGCATAGCCTGCCTCTGTCAGCAAGCGCTTGGCCTCCTCGAGCGGCCGCCGCACGGCCCGACCCTGTCGGCCGGCGCACCGGTGCGTGACGGGGTTGACGCCTTCCTCCCCCCCGATGTATCCGAACGTGCCTGGAGGAACTGGACTGTGGGCCACTTGCCCCCGTCCGTTCAGGAAGATGGCGATCCATTCCTCCGTGTCGAAGGCCAGCGCGATGGCCTGGCGCAGCTTGCGCCGCGACTCCGAGTAGCCGCCGACGATGGGGTCTGCCATGTTGAACGCGAAATACGAGACCACGGCCGACGGAGCCGTGAGCAACCGGATCCCCTGCTCGACCATTTCCTCCGACAGGACGGCGTCGCCCGTGGACGTGAGGGTGATCGACTGGTCGTACACGTCGCTGCTGATGCCTGAGGTGTCGTAGTAGCCCTGGCGGAACTTCGTCCAGCGGGGGATCCACTCCACCTCGCGACGGAACACCACGCGATCCACCATGGGCAGGCGTCGTCCGGCGTCCTCCAGCATTCCCATCGCGGCCATCTCCTGGTGGTGCGCCCGCCCGCGGGCGTCGCCAGCCGGTGGCTGCGGAAGTTGCGGGTACCGCTCATCTCGAAAGTTTGGATTGCGTGCAAGGACAAACTGGTTGGTGGGGTCGAACTCCGCGAGCACATAGGGGCCTGTGCCCACGGGATTTCGGTCGAGCACGATGGAGCGTTCCAGCAGGGGCCGCTGCTGAAAAAACTCGATGGCTTCGGGCGGCACGGGGCCGAAGAGGGGCATGGCCATCCAGTAGAGGATCTGTGGATAGGGTTGCTGGAGCACCACCTCGAAGGTGTGCTGATCGATCGTCTTCACGCCAGGCAGAGCGTGGGCGAAGAAGTCGAGCCGGATCGGGTTGAGGCGTTCGTCCTCTTCCTGATTGTAGAGCGCCCCCGCGGCCTGCCGCCGTCTCTTGCGCTCGGCATCCAACGCTCGGCTGAGCGCGTCGCCATACTCGGCCAGTCCCAGCACGTTCTGCTTCAGCGTGCCGATGATGGGACACGTGAGACGAGGGTCTGCCAGGCGGCGGATGCCCAGCACGTAGTCGTCGGCCACGAGCTCGCGCGTGGCGACGTGCCGGAAGTCAGCGACGCGCCGGATGCCCTTCGCCGCCTCTCGGCTCAAGCGGCGGTTCTGCTCCACGAAGCACGGATGGTCCTGGTAGCGGATACCCGGCTTGAGGCGAATCGTGTAGACCGTCGCCTCGACCGCCTTGCCGTCGTGGAGAACGCGTCGCGTCACCGGC
>JADHXT010000238.1 GCA_016782825.1 Candidatus Brocadiia bacterium
CGGCGGCCTCGTGTGGCTTGGCCACCTCGCGGGTCTCCGGCCACTGGCACCCCCCGACCAGAAGGCCCAGGACCATCACCAGCCCCACTCTCCGCATCGCCGCTGACCCCACAAGCAGGAGCATGACAGCGGCACAGTATAGCGCCAACCGCGCGGCACGCAAGGGCAGCCAGGGCAATGGATGAATGGAGGGTTGGATGAGTGGATGAATGGAGGGAAGACCACGCAAGAGGGGCACGGACTCGGACCTCTTCCTCCATCCATCCAGTCCTCCACCCATCCAGTCCAACTCGCCCTCTTGGCGCCATCGGCGGCCCGCGCTATACTGGCGTCGACGCCCGTGTTTCCGCCAGAGAAGGGGATGTGCCATGGCCGATGTGCCCGAGGCGGCGCGCCAGGAGGCCGAGCGCCTCCGGGCGACCATCGAGCACCACAATCACCGCTACTATGTCCTCGACCGGCCCGAGGTGTCGGACGCCGAGTACGACCAGCGCCTGCGGCAGCTCGAGGCGCTCGAGCGGGACTACCCCGAGTTGGTGACGCCCGATTCGCCGACGCAGCGGGTCGGCGCGGAGCCCGTCGAGGCATTCGGCACGGTCCGTCACACCCTCCCCATGCTCAGCCTCGGCAACGCCCTCAACGCCGACGAATTCGGCGAGTGGCACAAGCGCACCACCGACGGCCTCGAGGGCGAGCCGTTCGGGCTGGTGGCGGAACCGAAGCTCGACGGGCTTGCCGTCGAGCTGGTCTACGAGCAGGGCCGCTTCGTCCTCGGCTCGACCCGCGGCGACGGCGTGACGGGCGAGGACGTGAGCGAGAATCTCCGCACCATCCAGTCCATCCCCCTGCGGCTTCGCACCGAGACGCGGCCGGCGCCGCCGCGCCTCGAGGTCCGTGGCGAGGTCTGCATGGACCGAGACAGGTTCGCCGAGCTCAACGCGCGGCGTGAGGAGGCCGGCGAGCCGCCCTTCGCCAATCCCCGCAACGCCGCCGCCGGCTCGCTGCGACAGCTCGACCCGCGCATCACGGCCTCGCGGCCGCTGCGCATCTTCCTCTACGGCCTTGGGCTCGTCGAGGGCGTCGAGCTGGCCAGCCACACCGACGAGCTGGCCCTGCTCCGCGACCTCGGCCTCCCCGTCGTCCGCCACCGCATCTGTTCCTCCGTCGACGAGGTGCAGGCCTACTGGGACGAGATGGCCGAGGCGCGTGAGACGCTGCCCTTCGAGATCGACGGCATCGTGCTCAAGGTCAACCGCCGCGACCAGCAGGACAAGCTCGGCGAGCGGTCGCGGAGCCCGCGCTTCGCCATCGCGTACAAATTCCCCGCCCAGGAGGCCACCACGCGGCTCCGCGACATCGAGGTGCAGGTCGGCCGCACGGGTGCCCTCACGCCCGTCGCGCGGCTCGAGCCCGTGCGGGTCGGCGGCGTCGAGGTCTCCAACGCCACCCTCCACAACCAGGACGAGATCGACCGCAAGGACGTCCGCATCGGCGACACCGTCGTCATCCGCCGAGCCGGCGACGTCATCCCCGAGGTCGTCCGCGTCGTCGCCGAGAGCCGCACCGGCGACGAGTGTCCCTTCACCATGCCCGATGCCTGTCCAGCTTGCGGTGGCCCGGTGGAGCGAGACCGCGACCCCGACAAGGTGTATCTCTGGTGCGAGAATCGTGAGTGCGCCGAATTCAAGAGGCGATTGACGAAGAACGCGCCTCCGGACACCTGCCGCATCTGTGGCGCTGGACTCCGGCGGGAGCAGCGCGGTGAGTGGCTTCACTTCTTCTGCACGAACCAGGATTGCGAGAAGTCGACTAAGGCGGTCCGCCGCAAGCCTCTGCCTACAGCCTGTGACGCCTGCGGAGGGCCGCTCGAGGAACTCGACGGTGGTGCTGTCCTGTCATGCACAAGCATGATGTGTCCGGCTCAGGCAAAGAAGCGCATCGAGCATTTCGCCTCACGAGGGGCCATGGACATCGACGGTCTCGGCACCAAGCTGGTTGACCAACTTGTCGAGGCCGGCCTCGTCCGCGGCCCTGCTGACCTGTACTTTCTCGCGCAGAGCGCACTACGGGAGGCAGAGGCTCGCACCCTGGCCGACTTGACCCCTGACCAACTCCACACGCTATCGCTGGACGCTCTGGCCAACCTCGAGCGGATGGGCGACACGTCGGCCCAGAACCTCTTGGACGCGCTTGAGGCATCCAAGGGCCGTTCCCTTCCTCGCTGCATCTTCGCACTGGGCGTTCCTCACGTTGGCGAGGCCGTCGCGGAGATGATCGCCCAGGAGTTTGATTCCATCGACGCTCTACTGACGGCGTCACCCGACCGCATCAAGGGCATGTGGAAGAAGGAAGGAGGGGGCGCTCTCGCGCGTTCCGTGCACACCTTCTTCAGCAATCCCCAGAACCAGGCAGCCATCCAGCGTCTGAGGCAGGGAGGGGTGAGGTTCCGCGACGTTGAGACAGACGAAGTGGCCGCATCCGGTGATTCACCCTTCGCAGGGAAGGTGTTCGTCTTCACTGGTGCGCTGTCGATCGCGCGCGATGAAGCGGAGGGTTTGGTCAAGGCGGGTGGCGGTCGGGCTACCTCTAGCGTCAGCACGAAGACGGACTACGTCGTTGCCGGCGAGAAAGCCGGCTTGAAGCTTGCCAAGGCCCGGAAGCTGGGTGTGAAGGTCATCTCGGAGGACGAGTTCCGCGAGATGGTGGCCGCAGACAGGTAGATGGGCTCACGGCGGCAGTTGCGGACCGATTCCCTGAGCCTAGCCGCCCAGTCTGTCCAGCCAGTACGCTCCGTAGCGGTAGGCGGCGTCCCAGATCCGCACCGAGAGCCGGCCGCCGAGGCCCCATCCGATGGCAATGCGCTTGACTCGATCCGCCATCTCGATGCCTGCGGCCTTCGCGGCCTCGTCCTCAAGGATGCAGATCATCCGCGCCGAGAGGATGAGCTCCTCTTCTTGAAGGCGTTCGCTGCCGTCCTGCCGGGGTTGGACCGACCAACTGACGGGGACGAGCTCCGTGCGCACGCGGTTCCGCCACCCGAAGCGCTTCGCTTCGCCTTTGAGGGCCTGGAACTGGACGCGGACAGATTCCGCCACGTCCGGAGGCAATGGCGCGGTCTGGTAGGTCACGCGCAGCACCTGGCTTGCCTCCGGTCTCGGCTCGTGAAAGCACCAGTCGCATTGGAGGTCGCCTACGCTCTCGCGTGCAATCGCGCTGCGCCTCACGGTGGGGCGGTCAGAGGGAGTCTGGCCTCGCTCGCACGCCGGGACCTCGGCGGCGGCCTCGACAAGTGCGATAAGCTGGTTCTCGGTGATGATCTGGATACCGCGTCCCTCGCGAATCCATCCCTCCGCCTGCACCTGCTTCGTGCCTTTCCTCCCGAAGGCGTAGTTCTCGTTCCCTTTCGCTCCGAGCACGAGGAAGTCGCATCCCGTCGTGAGCGACTTCGACCCGTTCCCGCCTCGCTGCGCGATCTCAGCGTAGGCTTCGGCCTTCGTGGTGAAGTTCTCGAGCTTCCCCGTGATGCAGAATGTGCAACCCGCGATCTGGTTCATGTGTGCCCCCGGAGCAGGTCAGCAGTTCTTGCTCGAAGACGTGCGGTCCCGGATGCAAGGAATCATACCATGCGCGTGTGTCAGCGCAACTGCTATCCCACAGCGACGAGGCGCCGCGGACTCGCTTACACCCATTGCTCATCCCGCGTGTGGGTTGGCCTGGGGCGGTCCCCAGGTTGTCTGAGATTGACAGCGCCTCCGCTTTCGCCTAGATTACCGGTATCCACCGGTGAGGTCGGAGCAGATCCGTGCGTAGCCTGTTGAGCATTCTGCTGATGACGTCGCTGGCCGCCCCTGCTACGGGCGGCGAGCCGGTGGCGCTGCGCGCCGAGAGCTTCACGGTGCCGCCGTCGACGGGGCCGGTGACCCACGTGGCGGTGCGCAACCTGCTCAAGACGCCCTACCAGGGCGCGGTCCGGCTCAGGCTGCCGAAGGGCTGGAAGACCAACCCCGCCGAACGGGCGGTGAAGCTCAAGCCGGGTGAGACGAAGCGGGTGCCCTTCGCCGTCGAGGGCGGGAGAGACAAGGCGGCGAATACCTACCCCGTCGACGCCGTGGCGGTCGGCGGCGGGAAGACGGTGGTGCACAAGCAGGTTGTGGTGTGCGCGAGCGCGCCCTACGGCAAGCCGAAGATCGACGGCAAGCTCGGCGACTGGGACGACGCGATCCCCGTGACCTTCACGGCGCGCGGCCGCAAGACGGTGGTGCGGACACTGTGGAACAAACGCCAGTTCTGCCTCGCCGTCGAGGTGGAAGAGGTGAAGCACGTGACGTGGCGCGCCAAGGGGGCCGGCAAGTTCGACGCCGTGCAGTTCGCCATCGCCCCCGCTGCCGCGCGGACCGGCACGAAGGAGACGGATGTCTCGACGCGGTGCGAGTTCCTGCTCGCGGGGATGTCGGGGCTCTTCGCCCGGGACAAGGTCTTCGCGCTCGCCAAGCCTGGCATGCCGTTGGCGGTGACCCAGGAGCCGCGGCCTCTGGCCGCGCTCGTGGCGAAGAACGCTCGCGTCGTTGTGAAGAGGCGAGGCGGGACGACGGTCTACGAGTGCGCCGTCGAGGCGTCGGAGCTGCCGAGCATCCGAATGACGGTGGGCCGGGAGATCCGCTTCTCGTTCCTCGTCCACGACCCCGACGACACGGGGCTGCGCGACTGGGGGCAGGCCGCGGGCCTGTGGCCGTCGCAGCGCAACCCGCTGGCCTGGAGCCAGTGGGAGGGCATGCAGTGGGGCAAGGAGGCCCCCTTTGACAGCAAGACCGAGTGGGGATTGTGCTCGTCGAAGTACTGACCGCTACCTGCTGAGGAGACGAGACCGATGAGGCTGCACACGAGCGTCTGGGCGACTTTGGCCATCGCGGTGTTGGTCGCCGGCTGTACCACGCCGGCGAAGAACGTGCTGGTGACGCCGCCGGCGACGCCGGCCGGCGAGATCGTGATCCGCGTCGCGACGGCGGCGAACACCAATGCCTATGCGGCGGGCAAGGCGGCGGCCGAGGCGCTCAAGACGCAGCTCGGCGACACCGCCCCCCACCTCATTCTCATGAATGAGTGCTACGACGAACGACGGCTCAAGGCCCGCGTCCTGCGCGGGGTCGCCTCCGTGTTCCCCAGGAAGATCATCTTCGGCGCCTCCTCCTACGGCGCCTTCGCGCAGTCGGGCTGCCTCGACGCCGACGCCGTGGCTCTCGTGGCCATCGGCGGCCCCGGCATTGCCGTCTCGACGGCCCTCCAGACCGATCTCGGCGTCTCGCGGCTCACCTTCGAGAAGCACCAGGCGCAGATCGAGGAGCGGCTCCACGCGGCGGGCGAGCGCCTCATGGGCACGCTGTCGCGCGGCCCCAGGGACAGGCTGCTGATCCTCGTGGCCGACGCCCACTCACCCAAGAACGGCCCCCTTGTCGAGGGCGTGCAGAAGGCCGTGGCCAAGGGTTTCCCCATCGTCGGCGGCTCGGCCAACAAGAACGCGGGCCAGACCTACGTCTACTACCAGGGGATGATGTACCGCGACAGCGTCCTGGGCATCATGCTCTCGGGCGACTTCAAGGTCGCGCTCGCGGGCCGCATGGCCAAGGAAAACGCCAAGGTCATCTCGACCGCCAAGGACGGCGCGGCCGAGGCGATGAAGACGTTGGGCGTCAAGCCCATCGGCGCGCTGGCCTTCAACTGCGCCGGCCGCAAGGGCCGCCTGACCCACATCGGCCTCGAGCTCAAGGCCATGCAGCAGGCCCTCGGCGCCGACGTGCCGCTCTACGGCTGCTACTGCGCCGGCGAGATCGGCCCCGCCGACCTCGCCGACAAGACGCCCGGCGTCGTCAGCAGCGGCGTCGGCTGGCACGTCATGTTCGCCCTCATCGGCCGTTGAGCCCTCTGGCGCCAGCCACAGATGGGAGGGCGAGGCTCCCGCCGAGCCGCCGTCCG
>JADHXT010000239.1 GCA_016782825.1 Candidatus Brocadiia bacterium
AGGACACCGGCTCGGAGCCGTTGGGATGCGGCATGCCTTCCACCCGCGTGCAGAAGCACTCCTCCGCCGCCATCACGCAGTCCACGCTGATGATCAGCGTGTGCTCTCGCCGTGATGCGTAGAAGGGGTCGCGAAACTCGCCTGCCAACAGCACCTGGTCCAGCACGCGGAGCGCCCGCAGGTCGCAGGCGCGGACACCGACGAGCGTGGCGCTTCGCTGCTCGTCGGCCCCCTCCGCCTCAGCGCCCACGACCACTTCGCGCATCGGGAACAGCACCGACCGAGGCGACGAAGGCGGCCGGACGCACGTGAGGTCGACTTCGCCCGCAAACTCCTCCGGCAGAAGCTCGACGTCGCGCGACCTGCTGTCCGCAACGATGGCGAACACGTCGCCCTCTGGCAGTTGGCGCAGCAACTGCGTCACGGTGCTGGAAGTGATGAAAAGCGGTTCCATCCGCGCCCCCGTAATGTGTGCACAGGTACAGTGCAACCCGCGTGCCGAGGCAGCGCACAGCGCAGGGGCGTGTCTGTAACCCATGTGATATTATGGAGTTAGCAGCCAGAGATGATGCGGCAGCGCCGAGGCCACGGCGACGCGCGCGTTCGATTCTGTCCGCACCGTGCCCTCGGGCCTCGAGGACCGCCGACAAACTGTCCGCTGGGGGCACCCAGCGGGTCAACAGGCGGACAAACTGTCCTCACGCCGTCGGGTCGCCACGTTCGTCGTCCCGATCTGGCGACAGCCGGCGGGTGATGGTCCGCGGGGCGATGCCGAGAAGGCCGGCGGCGGCGGCCTTGTCGCCATCCGTGTACTTGAGAGTTTCTTCGATGATGCGCTTCTGCACGTCGCGCAGGGTCGTGCCGATGGGGATGACGAGGTCGTTGGGCTTCTCGGGCAGCGCACGGACCTCATCCGGGAGGTCGTCCGCGCAGAGGGTCTGCGTGCGGGCGAGGACCACGGCGCGCTCGATGGCGTTTTCGAGTTCGCGCACATTCCCTGGCCAGGGATAGCGCTCGAGCATGTTCATGGCTTGGCGGGTGATGCCGGTAATCGGCTTGTGGTTCTTGTCGCAGTAGGTGCGGGTGAAGTGGGCCACGAGGTCCGGGATGTCCTCCGCCCGCTCGCGCAGGGCAGGCAGATGAACCTTGACGACGTTCAGGCGGTAGTAGAGGTCGTCGCGGAACTCGCCGCGGGCGAGGGCTTCCTCGAGGGGGCGGTTCGTGGCCGACGTGACGCGGACGTCCACACGGAGCGTGGCCGACGACCCGAGGCGCGACATCTCGCCGTTCTGCAGAATCCGCAACAGCTTCACCTGCGCGGACGGACTGAGACACCCGATCTCGTCGAGGAAGATGGTTCCTCCGTCGGCGAGCTCGAAGCGCCCGCGTCGCGCCGATACGGCGCCCGTGAAGGCGCCCTTTTCGTGACCGAAGAGCTCGGCCTCCAGCAGGGTCTCGGGCACGGCAGCACAGTTCACCTTGATCAGATGCTGCTCCCGCCGGTCACTCAGCGTGTGGATCGCGTCCGCCACCAGCTCTTTGCCTGTGCCGCTTTCGCCCTCGATGAGGACGGCCGCCGTGGTCGGTGCGACGCGACTGACCAGGTCGGCGAGCCCCTGCATGGCCTTGCTCGTGCCGACGATGTGTGGCAGCGAGGGCGCGGCCGGCCGCTCCCCCGCGTCGATCCCAAGACAGCGGCGCTCGAGGGCGGCGTCGAGGGCGCTCAATAGCGTGCTGGACCTCAGCGGCTTGAGGATGAACGACGAGGCGCCGGCTCTGATGGCTTCGACGGCGAGGTCCACCGAGCCATAGGCCGTCAGGATGATCACCGGCACGTCGGGCGCGATCGTGCGGCTGGCCTTGAGCAGCGACATGCCGTCGATGGCGGGCATGCGAAGGTCCGTGAGCACCACGTCTGGACCGCGCTCGCGCAGCAAGTCGAGTCCCTCGCTCCCGTTATGGGCCGTGAGCACGTGGAACCCGCGCTTGCTGATGGTCTTCCGCAACGACGCCAGCATCTCCGCGTCGTCGTCGATCACCAGTACCGTGGCCGGCTTGTCAGTCTGCATGTGGATGCACCTTCCGCCGCCCGCTGACGGGGAGCTCGATGATGAAGGTGGTGCCGGCCCCGGGCACGCTCCGACAGCGGATCGTGCCGGCGTGGTCCTCGACGATCTTCCGTGTCATGGTGAGGCCGAGCCCCGAGCCCTGCGGCTTGGTGGAGTAGAACAGGCCGAAGATCCGTTCCTCATCGCCCCTCGGCACGCCGCCTCCTGTATCCGACACCTCGACGCGCACATGGCCATTCGCAGCGGCCGTGGCCACGCGAAGTCGTCCGCCGCCCTCCATGGCCTCGAGCGAGTTGCGCATGAGGTTGGCCAAGGCCAGCTTCATCTGCTTGCGATCGAATGGCACGCGTGGGATGTCGTCGGCCAATTGCGCCGTGATCGTCACGCTGCCTCGGGCCATCTCGGCCTTCAGGAAACCGACGAGTTCGCTGAGGATTTCATTGACGTCGGCTACCGAGGGATGGATGTGTGGCAGGCGCGCGAAGCGGAGGTAGCTCTCCGTGAGCTCGGTGAGCAATTCGATCTCGACCTGGATGGATCGCAGCAGGTTGCGCACTTCCGCCGTGTCGCAGTGGGCCAGGTCGGCCACCTCGGCCTGGAGCATCTCCACATTGAGCGCCATGGACCCGAGGGGGTTCTTGATCTGGTGCGCGAGCTGCGCCGCCACCTTGCCGCTCGCGGCGAGGCGATCGGCCTGGCGGAGCCTGTCCTGCACCTGCTGCGCGTGGTCCCACGCCTCGCTCAGCTCCCGGTTCAACTGCTCGGCACGTGCGCGCTGCCGTCGCTGATGCTCGGAAAGCGCGCCCACCCAAACGGCCATCAGAGGAAGGAAGGCGAGGCGCACGGCGGCACTCGTCCAGTGCCGCGTGCCAAGTGCCGCGGGGTCGCTCGCCAGGCTGAGGACGACGGCAGCGCCGGCCACCGTCACGCCCATCCGCCAGCCGTAGTAGAAGCCGTGGAGCGCCACCATCAGATAGAAGCCGAGCAGGAAATCGCTCTGCACGCCGCCCGTGAGCCGAAGGACGCCAAACAGACACGACGCGTCCAGCACCAGGGCGACCAAGTAGAGGCGACGCGCGGACATGCCCTCCCGCAGCAGCGCCACATACAGTGCCCCGCTGTAGAGGGAGAAGCCAACGAAGAGCCACGCGAGGAACCGACGACTGCTCGGCGGCACGGGGGCGAACAATAGCCACGCCAGCGCACCCACGGCCACGATCAGCCGCAGCAGCCCGAAACCCACATCGACGCTGCTGAGCCTGGACCGCACGCCTGCCGCCTTGTCCAGCATGTTCGCCATCCCGCGGCCCTCAGCCGAATCGGCTTTAGGAGTCCGATGGCAACACACTCCCCTTCCCGGCCAGGCTATCTTATCCCATCGCACTGCCGTGCGCAAGGCTTTCCCACAGCCCAACTCGTGCGCGTCGGCTCGCGGAAACGCGGCGACTCCGCCAAACAAACTATTGACAGAGCCCGCCGCCGAGGCTATCATCAGCGCCACGGAAGTGAGGGGAGCACCGGCAACCGGCACCCCACACCGTTGACCGGGCAGAGGTGGGCACCCATGGCCATCCTCTGGAAGAACGGCATGTCCGGGTTCGCCATCTGGCTCTGGGCAGAACACCCCCAGAGCGAAGAAAGGAGTGGGCAATGGCCACACCGTGCAAGAAGGTTCTGTTGGCCGACGACGATCTCGATGTCCACGCGTTCGTCCGGGCGGCGCTCGAGGACGACGGATACGAACTCGTGACGGCCACCGACGGTGCCGCCGCACTCGACCTGGTCAAGACCGAGAAGCCCGACATCGCTCTCCTCGACGTCCAGATGCCGGCCAAGGATGGTTTCGAGGTCTTCGCCGAACTGCGTCGCGACGAAGCAACCCGCACCATTCCCATTATCATGCTCACTGGGGTCACGGCGCGCACGGGCATCCCGTTCGATGCCCAGGCCATGGGCGAGTTCCTCGGCGACGAGCCCGAGGCCTACATCGAGAAGCCTATCGACCCTGAAGCGTTGCGCGCCACGGTGAGCGAATTGCTCAAGACACACCCGACCGCCTGAGACGCGCGGCCACGACAGGTTGCCGAACGGCCGAGCGGGCCGCTCGGGCGGCACCCCGCTCCGTGTTCTTGATGCAGGAGGCGACCCTCCTGCATCACCGACTGCTGAAGCAGGGCCGCGACCCCACGTTCGAGAGCTGCCGCGCCCTGTCGGGCGCCGAGGGCAAGCTCTCCCTGAACTTCGAGGACGGGCGGGTCGCATGCTTCGGGGAGCGGTGACGCGCGGCTCACCGAAGGGGGATGGGCTTCGTCCCCACGTGTTGGAGGCAGCTCGGATAGTCCTTGCCGACGAAGGCGGCGAAGACCACTCCGGTGAGGGCCGGATCGTCCGGGATGTCGAAGGCCACCTCGACGCTCCCCGTGCCCTTCACGGGCAGCACCTTCCGCTCGATGCGGCGGTTGCCCTGCGTCTTTGCGGTGACGTGCAGCAACTGCTCGCCCTGCTGTGGCGTCAGCGTGTGGCGGACGGTGAGTGTGACCTGCTGCCCTCGGCGGATGGCGCGCGGCGGGGTGAGTGCGAGGAGGCCCGTCGCCTTCTTCGCGCTCGGTTTCCTGGCCCGCTTCTTTCGTCGGCGTTCATCGGCGGCGTCCTGCTGCTGCTTCATGAATGCCTCGCGGAAGGCCACGTCGTGCCGTTTGCGGAACACCTCGAGGCACGGGTCGGCGGTGCGCACCATCCAGGCCTCGAGGAGGGCGCGATGCCGGGCGACCTCCGTGGCGCAGCGGGGGTCGTCGATCAGGTTGCGGAGCGCGTCGGGGTCGCTCTGGTGGTCGTAGAACTCCTCGAGGGTGCGGTGGTCGAAGAGCTCGAGGCGTGCGGCGATCTTCGGGTCGGTCGGAGCCAGCTTCTTCATGAGCTTGTAGGTGGTGGTGCCCTGGGTGGCGGTGCGGAAGACGCGCGTGCCGTTGGACCAGGGGTTGAAGATGTAGCAGAACTGCCGGGTCTCGACGCTGCGCATGGGATGGCGGCCCCCGCCGGCGTTCTCGTTATACTCCTTGATCACATGATCCCGGCCTGGTTGCGCCTGCCCCTTCAGCAGGGGCGCGAAGGAGCGGCCCTGGAGCCCTTCGGGAAGGGCAATGCCGATGATGTCGAGCACGGTGGGCATGAAGTCGATGGCGGAGATCATGTGGCGGCCGTCCACGGTGCCCGCGCGCGCGGTGCCGGGCCACCGGACGATCCACGGCGTGCGGGTGCTGTGGTGATACACGTTGGTCTTCGCGAAGGGGAAGGGCATGCCGTGGTCCGACAGGAACATGACCACGGTGTTGGCTTCCTGGCCCGATTCCTTGAGCGCCCGCAGGGCCTCGCCCACGCAGTCGTCGGCACGCCGCACGCTGTCGGTGTAGCGCTTGACCTCGCCGCGTACCTCGGGCAGATTCGGCAGGAAGCCGGGCACCGGGATCGTGTCCGTCGGGAAGGTCTTGGAGGGCGGGAACGCATCGAAGCCGCTTCGCTTGGACTTGTCTTCGCCGTAGAACGGCTTGTGCGGGTCGGTGACGTTGGCGACGAGGTAGAACGGCTTGCCCGCCTTGCGGCTGAGCTTGATGCCCTGCGCGACGAACGCGTGGAAGCTCTTCGGGCTGCGTGACGCCCCCTTCTCGGCGGACCGCTCGACCACCAGATCCCAGGGATAGGGGGAGTAGGGCGTCGAGTGGGACACCTTGTTCTTGATGCCGACGAAGTAGCCGCCCTGCTTCAGCACGTCGGGCAGAATCGGGAAGTCGGTCTGAACCTTGTAGAACCCCTCGACGCCGCTGGTGTGGGGGTAGCGTCCCGTCTGCATCACGTTGCGGGATGGCACGCAGTTGGCCACCTGCACGTGGGCGTGGGTGAAG
>JADHXT010000240.1 GCA_016782825.1 Candidatus Brocadiia bacterium
CGCTCCCTCGAGCGCATCTGGCTCGACCACATGCGGCAGTGGGTGAACCGCAAGATGCACCCGCTGGAGAATATGCCCGACTACGGCCGCGAGATCACCCACATCGTTTCGGATGTGGCCCTCTTGCTCCTGCTCGACGACCCGCAGCGCAGCCGCGAGACCCTCCTGCTGCGCTTCGTGCAGAAGGGCATTGACTACTACGGCGTCGTTCGCTCCGACGGCAATCTGTGGATCGCCAACGGCGGACACAACTCGGGCCGCAAGTGGCCCATCCTGTTCGCTGGCCTCCTGCTGAACCACGACGGGATGATGCGTGTGAAGGCCACTTTCCAGGAAGACCAGCAGACCTACTACGGCAAGGGCTCCCGCGGCCAGAAGGCCCTCTGGACCATCGCCCCCGGCAACGCCAACCGATGCCACGAAGAAGCGGACCCCGACACCTGGGCCACCTTCGGCGACCAGCGCGGCAACAACGGACTCAAGGCCGAGGGCTACCGCAAGCTCAACGGCCCCACCTGGGTCGGCCAGGCCCTCGCCGCACGCCTCACAGGCATGACGGACTACTGGAACCATCCGCCCTTCTTCGACTACGTGGACCGCTGGTGGCGCGAGACTCAGAGCGCCAGGCCCTTCGTGAAGGCCATGTGGACCCTCTACCGCGACCGTGCCGATGCCATCGGCAAGAGAGGGAGACCACAGATGAACACGGATGGACACAGATAGGACCGCAGATCATCACGAATGCCACGAATCGACGAATCGGACGAGTGAAGAAGGAAAGAAGATGGGGAATAGGGTGGCTGACGCCTCGCCTCATCGCGGGCATCAGCACCGCCAGTCCTACTGGTCCTATCCGTCCTATCGGTCCTATGGCTTCTTCTGGCACGACCGCCCTCGGCTGTGAAAGAGGAAGAACCAGACTCGGATGTTCACCACAGAGCACGCAGAGTCCGCCGAGCGAAGAGGGAGGGAACCACAGATGAACACAGATAGACACGGATAAGAGGCAGATCAGCCGGATCATGTGGCACAGCCGCCCTCGGCTGTGGAAGAGGAAGAACCAGACTCGGATGTTCACCGCAGAGCACCCAGAGTACGCCGAGGAAGAGGGAGGGGAGAACCCCCTCTTCAGCCCAAAGGGCTATCCCATCACGCCCCGTGGGGGCTCAAGCCACCCGCAGATGGGAACCGGAAACGTGCCCGCGGCGTCCGCACTTGACACCGCCGCGCGGTGGGCTACAATCGCCGGCACGTCAGGAGGGCACCATCCACACCCGCATTCGCGGTCAGCCTATGCAACATTCCAAGCCGGATTCTGTGTGTTAGATGGATCGGCCTGACCATCGTTGGGTGCAAGGAGACAGAGGAATGATACGGAACCAACTCCCGGTTGCTTTCTTGGCTTTGGCTGTGACGACCGTATGCCTTTGTCCTATCGGTTGCAGGGCCACCCCGGCCAGTCGCAATATGCACGATCTGAGCCTGGAGGAACTGCGCGAAGAGAGAGATCGCCTTGTGAGAACGTCACGGGAGATAGGCGGCATGATGTCCCCCGAAGAGGATCAGCGGATGCAGCTCATGTTGGAGGTCGCCGCTCTCCGTGCCCTCCGCGAGATCCATCTCGGTCGCGGCGCGTCTCGCAAGGAGACGCCCGCTACGCCCCTGTTGACCCTGCCTCGGGACCCTCTGCAACTCACGATCGTGCAGCGTGAGTCGAAGTCCATTGGCGGCTCCAGTGGCACGGTGCGGGTGCGTATCGGCGACATCACAGCGGGGCAGGTGCTGGTGGAGGTCGTGCCGCGTTCGGGGCCGGCATTCGTGGACACTGTTTCTATGAAGCCCGGTGATGTGGTCAAGTTCGGTGTGGCTCAACAAGTGCACTACCTTACGCTGACCAAGCTTCGGAACTTCCTCGTGGGGGATGACTTCGCGGTGTTCGAGGTCTCCGCGCAGGCTCCGTCCGCGAAGCGGCTGGAGGCCCTCCGCAAGGCCGCGCAGCCACCCGCGGCCCCGAAGGGCGCCCGAAACAAAGGTTCCTGACCCCTTTTCCCACCCGACATGTACAACAATGGCCTCAAGGACGCTCAGGAATACGTCGCCAGAACCGGCGCTGGCAGCCCGTCTCGACGAGGCAGGTACATGCTCGAGCTACTGCGTGACGTTGAGACCAAGCTGGGAGACTCAGAGACCGCCCGAACCCAGACCGCCTGAAGGCGGGACTCCGAGCGAAGAGGAAGGAACGCCTCTTCAGCCCAACGGGCTGACAGGGGATAGCCCAGAGCCTGCCCTGAGCGAAGCCGAAGGGGCAACGCCCTGGGTCACGCGCCCTCACATTCCCAAGCCCTGAATGGGCGGAATAGTTGTGCCGCCCCCACAGGGCTTTGCGGATGGGCGGCCCTTTCCCAGGGCGGCGCCGCTCGCATCCGCTCGCGGCTTCCCCTGGGCTATTCCATCACGCCCCGTTGGGGCTCAAGACCCCTTCCACAGATGAGAACTGAGGGGAGCGGCGTCAGGTCTACATTATTCATTCTTCGTGGCTGTCTTGGTGGCTTGGGGGCTTCGTGGCTTGCCGTTGGCCGCGATCTCGGGGTAGCTGGGCGGAGTGGACAACGTGGACGGAATGGACGACGTGGACTTGGGACAAGAGGCCGCCGGGGCTTGCTGTCCATGCAGTCCACATTGTCCACTCTTCACGTGGCGCGGCCGGGCGGGTCGCCTGTTGGCTCCGCTCTCTCTGTGTGTGAGGTCTTCTGGGGCGGCGGCTGCGAACGGGGTTTGCGCCGCGCGGGCGAAACAAGTACAATTCCTGACGGCACCGAGCGAGCCGCCTGTGTGCAGCCTCTGGGCGAGGTCTGTCGCGGCGGCTGCGGGGCATGGGGTGTGGTTCCATGCCCCCGTGCAGATTGCCAAGGGACGATATCGAGGATGCGATGAGCACAAGCTCTGAGACCGATGCTGGCACCGAGCAGTCCACCGCGGGCGCCGTGGCAGGGGGCGACTTCGAGCCCCGCCTCGTGGCCTTCGTGTGCAACTGGTGCACCTACGCCGGCGCCGACCTGGCGGGGACGAGCCGCCTGAAGTATGCGAGCAACGTGCGGGTGTTTCGCGTGCCGTGCAGCGGGCGCATCGATCCGCTGTTCCTGGTGAAGGCGTTCGAGCGCGGCGCCGACGGCATCCTGGTGAGCGGCTGCCACCCGGGCGACTGCCACTACGCCGAGGGCAACTACTACGCGCGGCGGCGCTTCGCCATCTTCCGCGAGCTGATGCAATTCCTCGGCATCGAGCAGGAGCGCTTGCAGTTCTCCTGGATTTCGGCGGCCGAGGGTGCGAAGTGGGCCGATACGATCAACAACCTGACCGCTCAGATCCGTGCTCTTGGGCCGTTTGAGGGGTACAAGTCTCTCGTCGAGGCTTCTCAAGGCCCCACGTGAGCACCTGAGGGAACACCACCCTTCCCGTAGGTGATCAATCGTGGCAGAGATGTACGACAAGAAGCGCGACCGGTGGCAGCGCAAGTTCAAGTATCCGTGGCGGCTGCGGCTGCTGTTCGTGTTGCCGCTGCTGGTGATCACGGGCGTGGTGCTGTTTTTCACGTTGGACCGCGTCGAAGAGGTGGAGCGCCTGGCCCGAGCGAAGTTCTTCCTCGAAGAGCACGCCAAGGTGCGCTACGCGCTCTACGCGGTGGTCGGACTGTTCAGCGTGTGGTGTCTCTACGGCTCGTTCCGCTCGTGGATGGCTTACATCATCGTGTCGCCCAGCTCGATCAAGCACCACATCATCGGCCACGGCCGCCAGCGCGTGAGCTGGGAACACATGACGAACATGGCCTACAAGGGGCGCCTGTTCGGCCACACCCTCACCATCTACGGCTCCGACGACAGCGACGTGTCGTTCCGGTCATCCATCCAGCGGTACGACGAGCTCATCGCCCTGATCCACAAGAACGCATCGAGCACCGTCCGCGAGCAACTGGAGGCCCTGCTCGCCGACGACGAAGACGACGCATGGGATGAGGACGAGGAGTGGGACGAAGATCAGGACCACGAAGACGGCGAGGAACTCGCCGAGGACGACGACACCAGTGAGGAACCGCGCGGCGACAGCGACCGCGGTGCCCCCCCCGAAGACGACGAAACGCAAGAGTAGGACCCCATCAAGAACACGCCCATGAGCACTCCACAGGAAGAACTCCAGGGCCGGGCTCGGCAGCTCCTCGAAAGCGGAGAGGTCGCCCTGGTCATCGGCTACGGCCAAGGCAACACCCCCGAGAAAACCACCCCCGTGTTCCTCACCGACGCGGCCCAGGTGGACCAGCTCGTCCTCAACCCCTTCTGCCGCAACAACCTCGCCGCCTGGCTCACACGCAAAGACCTCAAGGCCAAGCACGACACCATCGCCATCGTGGCCAAGGAGCCCGACATCCGGGCCGTCATCGTCCTCGTCCAGGAAACCCAGGTCGACCCCGCCACGGTCCGCATCCTCGGCGTGCGCATCGACGAGCCCGGCAACCCCGACTCCCCCGTCGCCGTCCTGCCCCAGACCACACTCGACGAGCTCCAGCAATACCTCCAGGCCGACTTCCAGCCCAGGGACATGACTCCTGAGCAACTCAACGACGTTGACCAATTCGAAAAACTCTCCCCCGCCGAGCGATGGGCCTTTTGGCGCCGCCAGTTCGACCGGTGTATCCGGTGTTATGCCTGCCGCCAAGCCTGCCCGATGTGTTACTGCGATTCATGTATCGCCCAGATGAACCAGCCCCAGTGGATCGACACCTCGGCCCACCCCCTCGGCAACTTCTCTTGGAACATCGCCCGCGCCTTCCACCTCGCTGGCCGATGCATTGACTGCGGCGAATGCGAGCGCGTCTGCCCCGTCGACATCCCCCTCATGCGCCTCAACCGATTCCTCGCCCGCCACATCGCCGACAAGTTCGACTACAAGGCAGGCTACGACGTCGAGGCATACCAGCCCTTTGCCAGCTACAAGTGCGACGACAACGAGGACTTCATCCTGTGAGCATCAAGACACTCCAAGCCACCGACCTCCCTGCCTTCCTCAGCGCCATCCAGGCCAGCCACCGCCTCATCGCACCCGTCCGCGACGGCGACCTCGTCACCCTCGGCCCCGTCACCGACCCCGCCGACATCGTCCCCGCCGCCGACTACATCAACCCCCGCCTCAGCTTCAAGGAGTTCCTCTTCCCCAAGAGCGAGCCCATCCTCCGCTACGGCCGCGGCGGCGACGCCTTCGACCTCACCGACGCCTCCACCACCTTCCCCCCCACCGTCGTCTTCGGCTGCCGACCCTGCGACGCCGCCAGCCTCCCCATCATGGACGCCCTCTACAACTGGGACTACAAGGACGAATTCTGGAACGCCCGCCGCGAAACCACCACCGTCGTCGCCATCGCCTGCACCCGAGCCGACGAAAGCTGCTTCTGCACCGCACTCGGCGGCTCCCCCTCCGGCACCGCCGGAGCCGACATCCTCCTCGTCCCCACCGCCCCCGACGCCTACCTCGCCGAAGTCCTCACCGACAGAGGCCAGGCACTCATCGCCCTCGCCCCCAGCGCCTTCGGCGACCACACCGGCGGCGACCTCACCGACGACAAGCAGGCCGCCAGCCAGCCCGCACTCGACCTCCTGCCCCCCGCCCTCGACCTCGACGGCATCAGCCAATGGCTCGCCGACCACTTCGAGGACGAACGCTGGGCCGCCTACTCCCACAAGTGCCTCGGCTGCGGATGCTGCACCTACCTCTGCCCCACCTGCCACTGCTTCGACATCGTTGACGAAGGCGGCTACAAGCACGGCCAGCGACGCAAAAACTGGGACGCCTGCCAATTCCCCCTCTGCACCCTCCACGCCAGCGGCCACAACCCCCGCCCCGACCAGGCCGCACGCTGGCGCCAGCGCCTCGAGCACAAATTCAACTACT
>JADHXT010000241.1 GCA_016782825.1 Candidatus Brocadiia bacterium
GATCGTGGAGGTGGGGGCGCCCGATGGGCTGGTGTTCGCCTTCGACAAGGCCACGGGCGAGGTGGCGTGGAAAGGGGCGAAGGGCGGCAAGTTCAGCTACTCGTCGCCCGCGCTCGTCGGCGAGGGCGATGGCCAGAGGGTCGCGGTGTTCCACGCGTTCGGGCTGGGGGTGTTCGACCTGGCGGACGGCCGCGAGGTGTGGCGCTATCCGTGGAAGACGTACGACCTGTGCTCCGTGGCCACGCCCATCGTGATGGGCAATCGCATCCTCATCTCGTCGGCCTACGGCCGCGGTGCCGCGCTCCTGGAGATCGGCAAGGACAAGCCCGTGTGGTTCACCCGCGAGCTGATGTGCCACCACGCCACGTGCGTGCTGTGGAAGAGGCATCTGTATGGCTTTCACGGCGACCGTCGGGACCCCGGCGAGCTGCGCTGCCTGGACGTGGCGACGGGCAAGGTGAAGTGGTCGCAGGGCGGCATGGGGAAAGGCACCGTGCTGCTGGCCGGCGGCCGACTACTGGTGCTGAGCCAGAAGGGGGAACTGCTGGCGGCCGACGCCTCGCCCGACGGCTTCAAGCCGCTGGCACGGGCCCGCGTGCTGCGCGGCCTGTGCTGGACGACGCCCGTGCTGTGCAAGGGGCGGCTCTACTGCCGCGACCTGCCCGGCGATCTGGTGTGCCTCGACCTGCGACCGCCGCGCTGACCCGCCGGCGTCTTGGGGCTACTGCCCGGCAAACCTGGCCTGAAGCTCCTCGGTCTGCTCTTCCCGTACGGTCCGAATATCCATCCGCGGTTCGAACCCTACGTGGGCTGCGGGCCGAAGCAAGCGCCCGATCGGGTACTACGTGCCACCCAGCAGGGAAGGGCGGTTCAACGCCGAAGCCTTCGACAATGAGGTCGTGCGGGCACTGCGCGCCATCGTGACCCAGCCTGACATGTTCGCGGGCACAGTCGCCGAGGCACAGGCTGACCACGAGCGTCGCGCCGAGAATCTCGCCGAGCAGCACAAGATTCTGCGGAAGGAACTGGCGAATCTCAAGCTCCAGGAGGGGCGGTTGGTGGACGCCATCACGTCGGGCGTGTCCATCGAGCGGGTGAAGCAGAAGCTGGAGCAGATTCAGAGAGAGCAGGGGCAGATGGAGGGGAAGATCGCCGAGTGCAAGGCGCAGCAGGCCGCGCTGGACACGGAAGGACACGACGTTGACGTGTTCGCCGAGCTACGGCGTTTCTTCGGTGTGCTGGCGGGCGGGGACGGGTCGGAGTTCGTCAATGCGCAGGGCATCATCCACGCCATCGTGCATCACGTGGAGCTTGACCGGGCAGCGAAGGAGGTTTCGGTGGCACTGAATCTGCGGAATGTGGGGGCGGTTTCTAACCCCCAGAACGAGCCAACGGCCACCGGAAGAGAGCCGGCAGCCGTCGTAAGTCCTGAAATACCCGTCGCGGTTAGACCGAAAGTTGATGGGGTGGCTGAGGGGATTCGAACCCCCGGCCTCCAGAGCCACAGTCTGGCGCTCTAACCAACTGAGCTACAGCCACCACAGTGTTGTTTCGCCGCGATGATCGCGGCCTGCCCGGCATCGTGGCTGGGCACTGGTCGGGGTGGGCGGATTCGAACCGCCGACCTCGTGCTCCCAAGGCACGCGCGCTAACCAGGCTGCGCTACACCCCGCCCGCCTCGAGGCGACCTTTATTATACCGCACGCGACGGAGAAGTCAAACGCACAGGAGGACTTGCTCTTCCCCTGTCCGCGAGCGGCGACGCGGCGTGGTCCCCGTGCCTTTTCGGCAGCTTGCTTTTTGACAGGGCCATTGCTATAATCGGCCCTGTAGCCTGTGGTTCGGGCTTTCCACTGCCTGTGTTTTCTGTGAGTGCGACCGTGGAGATTGTGCACTATCCCGATCCCGTGCTTCGCAAGAAGGCGGCCGTGGTGGCGGAGATCACGGACGAGGTGGTGGCGCGCGCCCGCGAGATGCTGGAGCTGATGTACGAGGCTCAGGGTGTGGGACTGGCCGCCCCCCAGGTGGGCTGGAGCGTGCAGCTCTGTGTGGTGAACCAGACGCCGGAGAAGCGCGCGAACGAGAGGGTGTGCATCAATCCCGTGATCGTGGACACCAGCGGCGAGGAGGTGTGCGAGGAAGGCTGCCTGAGCTTCCCCGAGGTGCGTGGGAATATCTCGCGTGCCACCCGTCTGACCTGCCGCTTCTACGATCTGGACGGCGAGCGCCACGAGGTGGTGGCCGAGGGGCTGTTGGCTCGCATGTTCCAGCATGAAATCGACCATCTGAACGGCAGGCTGATCGTCGACCGCATGACCCCGGCGAGCCGGCTGGCCGTGCGGAGCCGATTGAAGGACCTCGAGCGGGAGCATGGGGCCCGCCGCGACCGAAGCTTGGTGTGACGTCTCCACTCTCCTTGCGAGGACGAGGGTCTCGTGATTCCACTGGCAGTGGCCGTCAGCCTGACGCGCGGATACCCGACCTGGCTCTTCCTCTCCCTGTTGTGTGTGTGCGTGGCTCTGGTGGGCGTGTTCTATATCAACCATGCGCGCACGCTGCCGCGATGGTACTTCAATGCGCTGCTCGCGTTGCGCGTCGTCGTGGTGGTCGTGCTGCTGCTGTTCATCTTCCGTCCCGAGCTCACGTTCCACCGCCTGTTCACGCGGCGGCCGGCGGTGTTGGTGCTGCTGGATGCGTCGCGGAGCATGAGCCACGCCGATGCGGGGACGGGGCAGCGCATCGATGTCGCCAAGAGCAACATCGAGCAGGGCGGGCTGCTGAGCAAGCTCGGCGACCAGTTCCAGGTGCATCTCTACACCTTCGGCGAAACGGCGGAGCCGCTTCGGCGGCGCGACCTGGACGGCGTGGAGGCCAAGGCCGAGGCCACGGACCTGACGGCGGCGTGCGACGCGGCCGTGGCGCGCCACACCGACCCGCGGCCCGCCGGCATCGTGCTCCTTTCCGATGGCATCGACAACAGCGGCAAGCGGCCGCTCGAGAAGCTTCCCGAACTGGGCATCCCCATCCACTGCGTGGCCTTCGGCGTGCGCATCGAGGAGCAGAAGGACTTCAAGAACGTGGCCATCACCGACCTGGTGCACGACAGCTTCGTGGCAAAGGACAACACGACGGAGATCCAGGTGCTGGTGGACGCCATCGGCTACGGCAACCGGCCGGTGCGGGTGGTGTTTCGCGACAAGAAGACGGACAAGGAGCTGGCGTCGAAGGAGCTGGTGCTCGACACCAAGAAGGGCGCGCAGCGGGTGGTGATGAAGTTCACGCCCAAGGAGATGGGGCGGATCGACGGCACCATCGAGGTGGCGCCGTTCCCCGAGGAGACCCGCACGGGCGACAACCGCAAGCCGATCACCATCAACGTCACCGGGCCAAAGATCAAGGTGCTGTACATCGAGGGCGTGCTGCGGGCCGAGGGCAAGTGGCTCATGCGCGCGCTCCAGACGGACCCCAACGTGGAGCTGCTCTACCTGGTGAAAAACCGCCAGGGCCACTTCCTTCAGCGCGGCAACATCCGCAACATCACCCTCAACACCATCCCGCAGAATATCGAGACGTGGAAGAAGTTCGACGTCGTTATCCTGGGCGACGTGCATCGCAGCCTGTTCACGAGCAACCAGTTGCTCGACGTGAAGGAGGCCGTGCTTGATGGCCGGGGGCTGCTGCTGATGGGCGGCGTGACGGCGCTGGGGCCGGGGGGCTACAGCGGCACACCCATCGAGGAGGTGTCGCCCGTGTGGTTTGGGGCGACGAACATCGGGCAGGAAGAGGAGCCCTTCTGCTGGACTCTGACCGACGACGGCCAGGTGCACCCGCTCTTTTCGGGCACGACGCAGTATTTCGCGACCCGCGATGGTCCCGCCGAGGCCCCCATGCAGAAGCTGGCGGGCTGCACCCGCGTGGGCGCGCGCAAGCCGACGGCGGCGGACGGCGTGCTGGCGGCGCACCCCACGGCGAAGGGGCCGGATGGCAAGCCGCTCATCGTGGTGGCCGTGCACGGCGCGGGCGACGGCCACGTCATGGTGGTGGCGGCCGACACCACACACCGCTGGTATCTGCCCAATCGCGGCCTCGGGCGCGACAACCCGTACATCAAGTTCTGGGCCCAGTCCGTCCGCTGGCTGGCCAGCGAAGAGGTGAAGCGCGACAGCAAGCCCGGCATCGATGCCTACACGGACAAGGGCGAGTACGAGCCGGGCGAGGAAGTGCGGCTCCAGGCCTACGTGCGCGACGCGCGAGGCCAGGCCACGAGCGAGGCCGTGGTCACCGTGTCGGTGATCGGCCCGTCGAAGGAGCGCACCCGCATCCAGTTGCCCAGCGTGGACGGCAAGCTCGGCGAGTACCGCTTCATCTTCCGGCCCACGTCGCCCGGCCGCCACGAGGCCGCGTTCGAGGCCAAGCTGGGCGGCGAGCCACTGGGCGAGCCGAAGACGGTGAAGTTTGCCGTCGGCCAGCCCGACCGCGAGATGGCCGAGCTGAGCCTGAACGAGAAGCTGCTCAAGCAGATTGCCGACGTCACCGGCGGCAGCTACTGCACGTGGCTGGGGCTCAAAGACCTCGCGTCCGGCCTGGCGGCGGAGCAGGACCGCAAGTCGGAGCCCGTGAAGTTCAAGTTCCAGGACGTCCTGTCCGTGCCCATATGCTGGTTCCTCGGGGTGTTCGGCATGTCCGTTCGGCCGATCGATCTCGGCGACATCCCGTTCCTGCTCTTCTTCATCCTGGTGGCCGCTTGCGAGTGGACCATGCGCAAGCGAATGCAGTTGGCGTGACCTCCCATGCTTGCGAAGCTGTACGAACCAATCCAGCGCGAACTGGATGCCGTGCGCGCGGCCGTCGCGCTCGAGCTCGGTGGCCTGGACGCCCAGGTGCGCCCGGTGGCGGAGCAGGCGGTGGGGGCTCCCGGCAAGAGCATCCGGCCCGCGCTGCTGCTGCTGTCGGGCAAGGCCGTGGGGCCGGTGGGCGAGAGCCACGTGGCCGCGGCCGCGAGCATCGAGCTGATCCACGGCGCCACCCTGGTGCACGATGATGTGATCGACGAGGCCTCCGAGCGGCGCAGCCGGTCCACCGTCCACGCTCGCTGGGGCGGCAACGTGTCCATCCTGCTGGGCGACATGCTCTTTGCCCGGGCGCTGGAAACGCTGGCGTCGGTGACCACGGCCGAGCAGCTTGGGCTCGTGGCCGGCGCGGTGAGCGAGACGTGCGAGGGCGAATTGCTTCAGCTCTTCGGCAGCCGCGGCGATGCGTTCGACGAGGCCCGCTACTTCGAGGTGATCCGGAAGAAGACCGGCGCCCTGTGCGGCGCGGCCTGCGCGTTGGGCGCCGCACTGGCCGGGCAGCCGGCCGACGGTGTGGAGCGGTTCGACGCCTTCGGGCGCACGCTGGGGGCGGCATTCCAGATTGTGGACGACTGCCTGGACATCCGGGGCGACGAACGCACCGTGGGCAAGACCCTGGGCACCGACCTGCTGGCCGGCCGCTCGACCCTGCCCGTGCTCTACGCCCGCGACCACGCGTCGCCCGAGGCGCTCCACCACTTCGACCATCTGCTCGAACACCCCGAGTCGCCACATCAGCGCGTGCGCCTGGCCGCCATCCTGGACGACTGCGGTGCCTTCGACTACTGCGAACACGCGACCAGCCGCCTGGTCCACGACGCCACCGCCCAGCTCGACTTCCTGGGCGAGAGCGCCGCTCGCCAGGCCCTCGTGGGCATGGCGCAATTCGTGGCGCAGCGCGACCGCTAGCGCTCCCCGAGGCGCGACAGGAACTCGCCCGATGAGCCGTGTCTACTCCGTTAGCCTGCTGCTCGCGGACTGCCCCTGCCTGGTGGTGGGAGGCGGGCGTGTGGGCACGCGCAAGGTGGCCGACCTGGTGCCCT
>JADHXT010000242.1 GCA_016782825.1 Candidatus Brocadiia bacterium
AGCAGCTCATCAAAGGCAAGTGGTGGACCGGCCCGCTCGAGCTCACGACCGACGCCAAGGGGCAGGTGAGCTTCCGCGGCTTCCTCGGGCGATACCAAGTGGCGACGCCCAAGGGCAAGGCCAGCTTCGCGCTCGAAGCCGCCGGCAAGGCCGCCATGGCCGCCCGACTGGCCCGTTGAAGCCGGCAGTCACGCACCTGACCTGCCGGCCAGGAACACCCCCTGCGGTCGGCGCCAAGCGGCTGTGCGCTCAGGGCAGGTGCTTCTTCTGCCAGAGCTCATACCGGTCGGCGTTCCACTTGAACCACGGGCTGAATTGGGATTGGATGCGGCCGATGACATAGTAGCCGACGGCCACCATGGCGGCGTAGCCGGCATTCGGCGGCAAGGGGATGTTCAGCCTCGCATCTTCGTGACCGAACAGCTCGTTGTCATAGCCGAAGCTGATGAAGAGTTCTCTCTCCGACGGCACCACGTTCTTCGCGTGAAGCGTCTGCCGCCAGGTGTAGCAGCGGCCGGTCAACATGGGGCCGAACAACTCGTCGAACTTCGTCACGAGCATCTCGCGAACGAGATCGAACTCCGGCTCGATGATCAGGTAGAAGGCACTGTACTTGCTGAGGTCCGACGGGATGCGGGGCGCCACCTCGCGCTCGATGTGCTCCGCGATGGGCTCCACCGCCTCGCCTGTCTTGGCGAGGATCATGCCCAGGTAGGTCGAGGTGTTGTAGGTGATAGGCTCGGGATTCCTCGGCGTCACCACCACGTGGTCCTGCGGCAGGAGCTGGGCCGCTGCGGAATCCCCATTGCAGGTGAGGAGATAGGTCTCAACTTTGTCCTTCAGGAACCCGACGATGCTGGAGGCATCCTTCTGGCCCGAAGCCGAAATGACGGCCGCACCGTCTACGCCGGGAATCCGCTCGATGGCCCTGCGATACTGCCCTTCATCGGCGAAGACGGCATCCTCGTCGGCGAAGATGATCTTGCCCGCGGCCATCGCGTTCCCGCTGGCGGCAACCAGCCTTCTCTTCGGGCTGCCAAGCCGAAGCTCTGGCAGGTGGCCCTGCCCAAGCAGCCTCAACGCATCGATCACTACCTCGTGCAGGTCTTTCTTCGAGGGCATGTGTTTCCTCTCCTTTCTCTGCGACCATCCTAGCCATCGACAGAGCATCTGTCAACGCAGAGACTCACCAAGCCGTTCGACTCACTCGGCGGCGCGGGACGCCCGGGCCTTGCCCATGACGAGGGCCGCGCCGCCGCCGACGACGACGAAGCCGCCGACCAGCTCGATGGCGCTCGGTTCCTCTCCCAATACCAGCGCTGCGCCGGCGAGCGTGATGAGCGGTGTGACCATGAGCGCGCCGCTCGACACGATGGGCCCCAGCGCGTGGACGGCGCGGTAGAGCAGCACGTGCCCGAAGGCCACCCCCAGCAGCGCCGAGAGGATGATGAGCGCGAGCGTCTTCGCCCGGAGGGAGAGCACGGCGCTCGGCTCGCCGTTGATGAGCATGAGCACCACGAGGGCGGCCGTGGTGTAGAGGCTGATCACGCCGAAGGTGAGCCGCACCGGGTAGGCGGCCATGCACCGGCGGATGCACACCGTGTAGGCTCCCCAGCACACCGTGGTGCCCACCAGGATGGCCATGCCCGGCCACAGGTCGGCCCGCGCGCCCGTGAGCCGCGGCACGAACATGATCGCCACGCCCGTCACGCACAGCGCCGCGCCGGCCCAGAACGCCGGCTGGCGCGCCAGCGGCCGCTCCTCCCGCAGGCACAGGAAGCCGAAGAGGATGGAGAAGAGGAACGACAGCCGCACCACGAAGCCGATGGTGGACGCGCTGACGTAGTAGGGGCAGGCACCCCAGCCCACCTGGCTTAGGATGTTGATGCCCGCGGGCAGTAGCGCGTCGAGCCACACGCTGCGCCCGGCCTCGATGTGCTGGGCGCGCAGGCGCCGCCGCAGCAGCACCACGGCGGGTAACCAGAAGACGGCGCCCACCGAGTAGCGCACGGCGTTGAGCGTCCACTTATCAATGTCGTCGATGAACGAGCGCAGGAAGATGGGCACCACGCCGAAGCACAGCAGCGCGGCGCACAGGCAGAGCAGGGCCCTCGTTTTCTCGGTGCCGAAGCGTCGCATCGGGCCTGACACGCTGAAGGGGGGAAGGGACTCCGCGGGCGGCGGGCGGAGTCTATCACATGGGGGCCACGGCGCCAAGCTCGGCTCACTCCGCCGGCTCGCCCCTCCGCTTGCAACCAGGGCTGCACTCGTGTAAGGTACAGGTGGGAAGATTCCAGACGACTCAGCGAACGAGCGCTGACCGTACTCACCATGCAGGAAGGAGACGCGAGATGAATCGACGTTGGCTCTCGGTGTGGGTGCTTATGGCGGGGCTGCTGCTCGCGGCGGGGCCGGCTGCCGCGACGGCCGTGGCGAACTTTGATGATGGCAACTCGGCCACCGAGGTGGACGGGTATCCGGGCGTCGCCGGCGGCGGCTGGGCCAATGCCTGGGTGCAGCCCACCGAGGGCGGCGCCACCTGGTCGGCCGGCCCGACCGTGGCCTCCGCCACGCCGCTCCAGACCGGCGGCGGAAATTATCTGACCGCCACGATGGACAGCGCGGCCGCCACCAACCAAGCCACCGTCTCCCGCTCCTTCGCCAACACCGAGGGCATCGACGCCTCGCTGCCCCACGTCGTCTCCTTCCAGTTCCGCGTGGACGACCTGACGGACTTCACCAGCAGCGAAGACCGCTTCTTCATGTTCGACCGCCCGTCGGCGCGCGCGGGCACTGACGCGACCTGCTCCTGGATTATCCTGGGCAATGGAGCCACCCGCAGCGACACGAACTGGAATGCCAACGAGTGGACCTTCTTCGACGGCGACAAGCTCGGCGGCGGCTTCTACGTGAACCGCTACGTGAACTCCGGCATCGCCCTCTCCGCCGGCACCACCTACGACTTCACCGTGGCCGTCCATCCTTCCGCCAAGGAGTGGGACGTGACGGTGTCCGACGGCACGAACAGCTTCACCGCCCTGAACCTGGGCTTCCGCATCAACGCCACGCAGGCCGGCGCCGCGCTGAACTTCGGTGGCCGCGCCAGCGACGGCGCCGACTTCCGCAGCTTCTCGCTCGACCGGGTGAGCGTGGCCCTGCCCGACACGATTCGCGCCGAGTTCGACGACGGCTCAGGCACCAGCACACCCGACCAGTTTACGGGCACGGCGGGCAAGGGCTGGCTCTCCCTGTGGACGGGCGTGGGCGGCACGGCGAGCATCCAGACGGCGGCTCCCCTCGAGGACGCCGGCGACCCCTACCTCCAAGCCATCCGCACGGCCAGTGGCCCGCGGACCCTCCGCCGCCAGTACGGCGACTACGGCCTCGTGGATCCCGGAGCCATGCACTACATCTCGTGGAAGTGGCGGTTCGATGGCGACGTGACCGACCTCACCGTGTTCGACGATCGCATCCACTTCTTCGGCAACGCGAGCGAGCTGGGCAGCACCACCAGCGCCAACTCCTGGATCATCGGCTGGATAGCCGCCGACCGCGCGGGCAACGATATCCACGAGGGCGAGTGGTACTTCTTCGACGGCACCAGCAGCGGCGACTTCGTGGGCGCCAACATGGCGAACACGGGGATGGGGCTGCTCGCCGACACCGTCTACGACTTCCGCGTGCTGGTGAATCCTGCGTTGGGCACCTACGACGCGTGGATCTCGGACGGCACGAATCTCTTCTACGCCGCCGGCCTCGGCTTCCGCAATGGCACGCCAGGCGTGTATGACTGGGTGCACTTCGGCACCAACGCCAACTCGTCGGGCGACGACACGACGTTTTCGCTCGACAGCGTGCGCATCACGGCCTGGACGCCGGAGCCGGGCACCCTGTCGCTGCTCCTCATCGGTGGCGCGGGCAGCCTGCTGCGGCGGCGCCGACGCCGCTGACGGGCCGCGCGGCACGACGGTACAGAGAGAAGCCCCCAGCCGGCTATCCGGGTGGGGGCTTTCTGCGCTGCGGCAGAACTGCGGCAAAGCTACCAGCGAAACTCGGAGTAGGGCATCATGACGTCCGCGTTGCGGGTGTAGAGCACCCGCATGTCGCTCGTGGGACGCCAGCGGACGGCGCCATCGAGGGTCATGGCGTTGCCGCCGGTCTGGTGGGGGTAGCACTCGGGGTTGTTCGTCGAAAGAAAGTCCACGTAGTAGGGCGTGGTGGAGGGGGTGGCCACGGTGAGCAGGGAGCGGACGAACGTGACGCTGGGGTCGAGGGTGCCATTGTAGGCGGTGCGATAGCTCAGGTGGATGTAGCCGAAGCGGATGCTGGCGCCGTTATTGACGAGCGACCAGCTATTGTTATCGAAGTTCACGTTGATGAGATCCCACGCGTTCATGGGGCAGTAGAAAACCTGGGGCTGGAAGCGGTAGATCTCCACCATCCGCATGATGGCCTTGTTGGCGATCCACAGGGAGTGGGAGCCCGGGTCGAGGTGGGGGAGCAGAAACTTGTAGTCCTTGCTGTACATGATCGCCATGGCGTGGATCTGGCGGAGATTGTTCGTGCACTCGGCCCGGCGGCCCTGCTGCTGGGCGCGGGACACGACGGGGAGCAGGAGCGAGGCCAGGATGGTGATGACGGCGATGACGACCAGCAACTCCACGAGGGTGAAGCCGCGGCGGCGGGGCGTGGGGCGTGCTGCGGGAAGGGTCACAGATTGCCTCCGTCGGGGGCGGCAGGGATGATGCGCTGGGGCTTGGCCACGTCGGCGTCCATCTTCACGGGCAGGCGGAAGACGTTGCCATCGCGGTCGCAGAAGTAGAGGCGGGAGTCGGAGGGCTTGCGGCCGTGGCCGTCGGCCCAGAAGCCGTAGAAGTCGGGGTGGGCGTTGATGGGGCGGCGGACGTAGGTGTGGTTGTACTGGCTGCCGCGGGTCATCTGCTTGACGAGGGTCCAGGAGCGGCCGAGGTCGGTGCTGGTCCACATGGCAATCTCGCCGCCGGGGTTGAAGGGCTGTGGCCCGGTGTGGGTGGGGCCGATGATCCGCCACAGCGTGGGCTGTTCGATGTAGAGGGAGCCTGTGTCGTAGTTGTTGTCGCTCGGGATGGTGCCCTGGATGTCCCAGGCCTTGCCGGTCCATCGCGCGGTGCGCCAGATGCGGGGGCCGTTGTCGGGGCCGGCTTCCCAGCCCTTGCTGGTGAGGCAGAGGACGACGGGGTGGCCCTGGTGGTCGAAGGCGACCTGTTTCATGTAGACGTTGAGCTTCTCGGCGCGGAAGTCGTGCACGAGGGCGGGGCTGTCGGGCGTGGTGAGGGGCAGGGCGAGGGGGCGGCCGTCGACGGTGGTCCAGGTCTTGCCCATGTCGCGGGTTTGCATGTAGTAGAGGTTGGTGCGCCAGTTGAGGCCCTTGGGGGTGGGATGGAAGTTGAAGGCGGTGCCGATGGTGCCGTTGTGCTCGCGGCTCACCTGGTAGTGCCCCATCTCGATCTTGGCGAGGCGCTGGGGCTCGGTCCAGGTGCGGCCATCGGGGCTGGTGCTGAAATAGTTGCAGCGGCCGTTGCGGTAGAGGGTGTGGACGAAGGCGAAGCCCTTGCCGGGCACGTGCCAGGGCTGGGGGTAGGAGAAGTTGGTGGTGACGACGCGCTCGAAGTCGCTGATATCGTAGGGCTTCTTGCTCACGGAGATGAAGGAGGGCCGCGAGGTGCCGTGGCTGCTGGAGAAGATCCAGACGTGGCCTTTGTCGTCGAGGCTGATGACGGGGTTGTCGTGGGCATCGGCGGTTTGCTTGTCGAGGAGGAACACGGGGCGGGGCACGGTGCCGGTGGCGTGGTCGAAGTAGGAGACCATGTGGACCAGGCGATTGGCG
>JADHXT010000243.1 GCA_016782825.1 Candidatus Brocadiia bacterium
GAACTCCGTTGAGGCATACTCGCGGCGAAGCTTGTCGAGCCAGGTCTGGGCCTTGGCGTAGTCCTTCTTGGCGATGCAGGTGGCGATGTTCTTGTAGACGATGGCAGCGTTGGCCTCCAGACGCGCGGCGTCGGGAGACGGTGGTCGGTGTTGGGTGGTCGGTGTTCGGGTACCGGGAGGGACGGTGGCTTTGGTCGCGCGGCCGCCTTTGGGCCAGAGGACCACGACGAGGACGATGGCAACGAGAAGGAGTGCGGCAGCGATTCCCCCGGCGATGAGGGCCGTGGAACGCTTCGGGAGAGCAACGCCTTCGCGTCGGTGGGTGGAATGGCGCGCCGTGGCGGGTCGTGTGGCGATGGAGGCTGTGGCGGCGGCCTGCTCGACGGTCATGCGGGTCTCGACCTTGTCGAGGGCGTCAAGAAGCTCATCGGTGCTCGCGTAGCGCTGGTCCGGCTTCTTCCGCAACAGCCGATGGATGATCCGGCAGAGGTCGCCCGGGCAGTCGGGGGCAACGCTCTGGAGCGGCGGTGGCTTGGCCTCCAGGTGCTTGACGACCAATTGTGCGGGCGTGTCGGCCTCGAAGGGGGGCTTGCCGGCGACGGCCTGGTAGAAGGTCGCGCCGAGGGAGTAGAGGTCGCTCCGCGCGTCGAAGGGCTCGCCGCGCGCAGCCTCGGGCGGCATGTAAAGGGGCGTGCCGAGGGCCTGGCCCGTGGTGGTGACACTCACATCCACACCCTCGTGCTTGGCCAGGCCAAAGTCGGCGACCTTGGCGCGGCCCTTGCGGTCGATGAGGATGTTCGAGGGCTTGATGTCGCGGTGCAGGATGCCGCACTCATGGCCTTCGGCCAGGGCTGAGGCGACTTGCTTCAGGATGGCCAACGCCCGATGGGGCAGCAGACGGCCCTCGCGTCGCAGAACGTCGGCGAGGGTCTCGCCGTCAACGAACTCCATGGCGATATACTGGTAGCCGCGGTCCTGCCCAACGGCATGGACCTCGATAATGTTGGGGTGGCTGACTGCGGCGGCCGCGCGGGCTTCGCGGCTGAAGCGCTCGATGAAGCTCTGGTTGGCGGCGAGGCTGTGGGGCAGGATCTTGATGGCCACGAAGCGACCGAGGGATGCCTGGCGAGCCTTGTAGACGGCGCCCATGCCGCCACGGCCCAGGAGTTCGACGATCTCGAACTCGCCGAGGGTCTGGCCGATCAGCGGATCGGCGTCGGCGGGAGAGCCTGTCAGCGTGGGCGATCTGGTGACTTCGTGGGCTTTGCCCTTGCCGGGGACGCGCAGCCTGGCGTGGCAGACCGCGCAGACGATGTGGTCACCAACTGCCGAGTCAAAGTCCACCCGGTGTCCGCACTTCGGGCACTTGGCAGGGTGCTTGGCCAACGCGTACCCCCTCCCATAAAGGGCAGGCGCGGTCCCCGTGGAGCGTCGTTACGAAGCGCCGTCGGCGCTACTGTCCAGCTATCGTAGTGCGGACCCTACGAGATGTCAATCAGCGTGGAACCTGGAAGCTGCCTGGCATAAGCCTTGTCCTTGGTTGTGTTTGCCAGAACTCGGCGCCCAGCGGTTGGCTCGTTGACGCCGCTGTCAATCCATGGTTCGCGGGAAGCAGTCAGCGGCGCACGATCTTCTTGATCCTTGCAGCCCGTTTGTAGACCTTGCTCATCGTCACACCGAGTGCTTCCTCAAGATCGCTGTTCAGGACACCCGGCACGCCGGCTCCAATGCTGCTCATTGCGTAGACCAGTCCTGCTGCCCAGCCTCCCGGCTTGCCTGGCCAGGACGGCCGGCGGGTTAGCAATATGGTCAGGCCACGGTGTGCGGCGAGCCGGAGAGCTTCGCTGGGATAGCGCTGGAAGAAGGAATCCAGGAGCTGACGGCAGGTTCGCTCGAAGACAGGCCCGCTTTCGACCATCACGGTGCCTCCTTTGGGCTAGGATTCCGACAGTGCATTGTAGTCGCCGGCGCCACGCGCGATCAAGGTTGGCGAACAGATTCAGGACAGGGTGACTTGAGCGCCGGGGGAACCGTCACCTTTATAAACCCCAGCCCACTACCACTCCCCAATCCTCACTACAAGGCGTCACTACGCCGTGGGCAAGCCGCCTCTTCCTACGGGAAAGGCACAGGGCCTGCCCGAGGATCTTCACACGTGACAGCAGCTCCCCGCGGAGCGTCATCGCGAAGTAGATCCCCGACGAGAAACAGGGATTGGCCGTTGGCCAGCCCACGATTCAAGTAGCTTGTTCTCTATCGTTTTCAACAGAAGGACTTCTCGACGAGAAGCCGCTTCAGGACTCGCGAACCGGCAGCACATCCGAAAGCCGGCGAGCGGTCATTCTGATGTCATGCTCTCCGCCAACTGGCTCGGGTAGAATTGAGCCAGCACAACGGATAAGGAGCATGCCATGCCTCTCTTCAGCCGCGCTCTGTCCGCAGAGCTGTCCCGCTACCGGAAGCGCAAACAGATATCTATAGATGGCTCAGTCGCGGGCATGGGGCCAAGCGGTCACGCCAGACGACAGTATGCAGACGTGCCAGATGGCTGGCTGGGCGCCCAAGGCGCACCCCGGCCTTCAAGCATCTACGATGCACACGCACGATACGACTGGCCTGACAACGACTACGAGGCGCATCCCTCATGGACCGACGATGTGCCAACGAGAACCACACCTCCGCTCAGGCTCAGCAGGCCACCGAGGCCAGCAGCGTCTCGGCCGACCTACCTGCGGATGAGCGATGAGTTGATGGAACACGTGATGCAGGAGATGCAGGAACGTAGCGCATACGGCGAGCCGTTGGGGTTCGAGGACGAAGGCCAGTGGTCGAACATGTTCGAGGGTGACGACGACGGCTTCGGAGATGATGCTCTACTGGACCCTGAGCTTACGCACAGGATGCTGGGCGAGCTGATTCGGATGCCTGCCGACCACCATGCGTGGTACGGCGAGCCCGACATGACGCAAGAGCTGTTCGAGGATGCGATGCATCACATCGCCAACCCGATGGCTCGTGAGGGTGTGGCCTATGATCCATCGGCTCTCGATGGTGGCTTCGCTGTCGAGACCGAGCAGGACTTCGGGTCTCACGCGGAGGACGCTGCGCACCCGTGGTTCAGCGCAGACGAGATGTCTCAGGATGCCTTCGACCACGCGATGGGTGGGTATGCCGTGCCGGCGATGGCAGACGACCTAATGACTGACGAGCAGGAAGGTGGCTTCTACGATGATGCCACAGACGACCCCTGGCAGGCATCAGAGCTGATGGAGTTCGGCATGTTCGATGATGGTATAGGACAGATGGCTGGATCGGCGATGGAAGCTGGACCAATGATGGAAGCTGCCGAGGATGGCGGCATGATGGCTGGGCCATTCGAGCAGGGAATGGCTCAGGGGCTTGAAGGCATTGTGCAGGAAGCAATGCCGGAGCCCATGCAGGAGGCAGAGCAAATGTATGACGAGGAGATGATGGATCCCTGGATGATGCAGGGTCAGTTCGGACCTGGCTTCGGACCCGGGCCTGGCTTTGGGCCGATGGGGCCAATGCCTGGCTAGTCACTATAGATACTCACCCCAACGTTCAATGAGCCCTGGGATTGTCCTGGGGCTCTTCTCATGTCCACAGAGATGGCACGCCCAGAGAATGAGGCGTGCCATCAAAGGAGGTGATCAAGATGAAGCTGCTAACAAAGGAACTCAAAAAGAAGCTGCCGCGGCTCTACAGCCAGGACGGCAAGGGCGGCAAGGCTGTCGCACATGTGCGCCTGTTCACCCCAGATAGCCAATGGACCTGGCACCTGATCGAGTGGGATGGCGAGGACATCTGTTTCGGCCTGGTCGATGGCCACGAGCGCGAGCTCGGCTACTTCAGCCTGAAAGAGATCGAGTCTGTGCGAGGTCCGCTTGGCCTGCCGGTCGAACGCGACCTGTACTGGGAGCCCAAAACCCTTGAGGAGATCGCGCCCGAGATGTTCGCGGAAGCGGGCGAGAGCTGAAGCAAGTAAGCGCTGAGGCGCACGGACCCCCAGGAACGTGAAGGATGACCAACATGAACGACAAGACATGCGGTGGGTGCGCCTGCCGCTGTGGTGCGGAGAAGACGCTTGCGTTCGCCCTCCTCGAGCACGGTCACGACGAGCAGCAGAAGCAGGTAACCGGCACGGTCACAGAGCAAGGAGGCGCGCTGCTGATCCACCTGGATGGCTGTGGCAACTTCTGGTCTGCCGGTGGGCAAGGCACTGTCGTGGTGGTCGAACTGGCCAACGGCTGCCCGAGGGTGCTTGTCTGGGCTGACATCAACCAGGAGGACCCGACGCACACCATCTGCCTCAAGAGCACGCGTGAGGACAGAAGGCTCCCCTGTTGAGGGGCGCCCGTCAACATCAACCCCTGAACCAGAAGGAGAATCGCGATGCAGTTCCGACAGCCGCGGTGTCCAAAGTGCGGAAGCTGGCCCACCAGAATGGCCGGCGTGGTCCCGACGTCGATGCACATATACCGCGTCGACGACAACGGGACTGAGCTGGACGAGGACGCTCACCCTGACATGGCGGAGTTCGAGCACGACGGCTCGGACGTGTGCTGGGAGTACGAGGACCACGAGTACACCCCCGACGGCAAGGTGAGGCTCTTCTGTCCTGGCATCCACTGCAAGCAGGGCGAGTGGCTCTCCGAGATCGTACCAATGGAAGAGGAGGCGCTCCGCGCCAACGCCCACGACGCGTACGACGCGCTGTTAGCCGACATCGGCAAGGAGTGCTACTGCGACACGTTCATCGTCAACTACCCAAAGCTCGGGCCATGTCCCCTGTGCCAGCTTCGCACTGCGCTGGGCATCAAGATGGCGCAAGCGGGAAGCTGACGGCAACCTGGCTGAGCTACCCCCAACACGAAAGGAGCAGAACCATGCGCAAGTGGGGCATCTACTGCCTCGAAGATGGCGAGATGCTACCGAGCCTCTACGACTCGGAGCAGGAAGCCTGGGAGGCGATCACTGAGTGCGGCGCAGACGTCGACATGGCGCCTGTGCCCGTGCTCCTTGGCGGCCTCCTGCCCGATGAACCAGAGGAGGAGGTAGAGCCAACATGAGAGGCGCGGCCTGTGCCGGGCTCGGCGAGGCAGCCACGCAGTGCCATGGGAACTCAGCATCGATGGAACCGCTCAGGACCGTACGTGACGCGTCCGTGAGCAACTGAACCGAAAGGAGCAGACACGATGGAAGTAGAACGAGCGCTTCAAGCCGACCACAGTGACTACATGCGGATCATCGCCGACTTCGACGACGAGGACTCGGCCCGACGTGTGCACCAGGAGTTGGCCGTATACCTGGATAGGCTGCTCTCCCGGGTGGACGCGGCCAACTCGGGCGCACCCATCCCGCCTCTCGAGTCGTCGGTAGGCATTGAGGACCAGGGGGCCGGCCCGTGCCCGCCTGCAGAGACGCAGGACCAGGCAGATGCGGACCTGATCCTGGACGACTGGTGCCGCGACGATGTCCGCGTCGCCCTGAGCGACAACGTCGTGGCCATCCGAGTCTACACGGCCGGGTATGGCATCGATCACATGGAACAGTGGCTCTCAGAGCGAGGAGGCGCAGCCGATGTGGAGGTCGAGGGCTATGAGTACGACTTCATCCTTCTTGACTTCGCACTTGAGGAGCTTCAAGCTTCGCCTGACGCGGAGGGGGCTCCTGGCGTACGAGCCGAGGACGGCCACAGTAGTACGCCTTGACCCTGCGGAGACCAAGACCCTCCTCGGCAGACGCATCCCCTTCAACCTGCTCGACGACTTCGCTGAGGTGGTTCACCTGGAGATCTCGGCTCGATGCCA
>JADHXT010000244.1 GCA_016782825.1 Candidatus Brocadiia bacterium
AAGTTTCGGGCACGCTCCGCCGGGAACGTCGTCGACGAGATGGAGGCCTGCCTCGAGCTCGGCATCCCCGAGTTCCTCCTCTACGACGACACCTTCACCGTCCGCCGCCAGCGGGTGCTCGACGTGTGTGCCGAGATCCAGCGGCGGGGCCTCGACGTGGGCTGGGACATCCGCGCCCGCGTCGACACCGTCGACGAGGAGATGCTCGCCGCCTTGAAGGCCGCGGGCTGCGAGCGCATCCACTACGGAGTGGAGGCCGGCAGCGACGAGTTCCTGAAGGTCATCCGCAAGGGCATCACCGTCGACCAGGCGCGCACGGCCTTCAAGCTCACCCGCAAGGCCGGCATCTGCACCCTCGCCTACTTCATGATCGGCATCCCCGGCGAGACCGAGCCCGACGTCCGCCAGACCCTGCGGCTCGCCCGCGAGCTCGATCCCGACTTCGTCCACGTCACCATCCTCACCCCCTTCCCCGGCACCGAGATCTACCTCAACGCCCTCGCCGACGGCGTCTACGAGACCGACCACTGGCGCGACTTCGCCCGTTCGCCCCAGCCCGGCTTCCAGCCCAAGTACTGGACCCGCGAGATGTCTCGCGAGCAACTCGAGGCCCTCCTCAACGCCGCCTACAAGAGCTTCTACGCCCGTCCCCGCTACATCCTCCGCCAGCTCCTCAAGATCCGCTCCTTCCGCGAGCTCACCGCCAAGATCAAAGCCGGCCTCCGCGTTCTCTTCCTGCGCGGCTGAATGGAGGTGTGCACCGATGCGACGCCGTGGGCTCACCCTTGCCGAGCTCGTGGTCACCCTGGTGTTCCTCGGCATCCTGTTCACTGTCGTCCTCGTGGTGGTCAACCGGCGGATCGCCGCGGCGCGCGAGGAGGCGCGGCGCATGTGGTGCCGAGGCAACCTGAATCAGGTCGCCAAGTCGATGGCGACCTACCTCAACGAGCACGGCGACAATCGCTTCTACCCGTTCCCGATGGGCCAGGGCACGAGGCCGGGCGACTTCAACGGCGCGGAGTGGATCGCCGCGCTCTACTGGAGCGGCGTGATGCCCGACCCGGGCGTCTACATCTGCCCGGGCTCGCCCGATACGAACAGGAATGGTGTGGACATCGGCACTGCCCGCGCGGCGCCGACCTTCGGCTCCCAGACCATCAGCTACGCAGGGATGCACTACCGCAGTGGCAGTGTCGATTGGCTCCCGCGACCCGACAGGCAGCCGACAGGGCGCAAGGTGAGCGGCGTCTGGCGTATGCCACCAGGGACGGGACCCTACGTGCTGACGAACGCCGCTGGTGAGATCGCCCCAGGCGCCCTGCGCGACGACTTCCCGCCCAACATGCCCATGGCCAGCGACGACACCCAAGGCCCCATTCACCACCGCGAGCTCATGAGCGTGCTCTTCTTCGACAGCCACGTCGAGTACAAGCTCGGCAGCGAGATCGACCTGCGCAACGGCGTCGGCAAGCCCGGCGGCCTGCTCTGGCAGTTGCGGAACTGAGGAGGCGACCATGCGGCAGCGACGGGCGCTCACCCTCGTCGAGTTCGTCCTCGGCCTGGTCGTGATCGCCATGCTCCTTCTCCTCATCATCCCCATCACCCTCGCGCGCCGAGAGGCGAGACGGGCGGGGTGCAGACGGAACTTGAGCCGTCTCGCCAAGAGCCTGTGGGCCTACCCCGAGCACGCCAGCCACAGGTACTACCCGTGTCCTTTCGGTCGCGTCCCCACTGCGAACGACTTCAATGGCGCCGAGTGGCTCGCCAGCGTGTACTGGGTGGGGATGGTCGCCGATCCGTCCATCTTCATCTGCCCGGGCACGCACGACACCAACCGCGACGGCCTGGACATCGGGACGCACCGCGCTCCGCCGAGCTTCGGCTCGCAGACCATCAGCTACGCGGGCATGCACTACCGCAGCCAGACCAACAGCAGCGGCGCGTTCACGGCCGGCGCCATCCGCGACGATTTCCCGCCCAACATGCCCATGGGTTGCGACGACACACAAGGGTCCATCAACCACGGCACGTCTCAGCGGGGCGGGATGAACGTCGTCTTCTTCGACAACCGCGTCGAGTGGAAGTCCCACGAGCAGGTCAACCTCGAGACGGGCGTAGGCCAGAAGCCCGGCCTGCTCTGGCAGTTGCGGAACTGAGGAGATCGCCATGGCCAGGCGAGAGAGCGGCCTGACGCTGGCCGAGCTTCTGGTGATGGTCGCCATCGTGGTGGCGCTGGTCGCCATGCTCGTCTACGGGTTGACCTGGGGGCTCGAGAAGGCAAGGCGGACCCGGTGCAGGAAGAACCTCAGTTGGCTCGCCAGGAGCATTGGGGTGTACCTCAATGAGCACGGCGACGGCCGCTTCCTTCCTGTGCCATTGGGGCAGGGCACGACCCCAGGCGACTACAACGGCGCCGAGTGGCTCGCCGCGTTCTACTGGTGCGGCGTCATGCCCGACCCCGGCGTCTTCCTCTGCCCGAGCAGCGGCGACACCAACCACGATGGCCTCGACATCGGCACCCACCGCGCCCCCGCCGCCTTCGGCTCGCAGACGGTGAGCTACGCGGCCCTGCACTACCGCAGTCAGACCGACGCGAGTGGCCAACCCTTCGGCGCCGTCATCCGCGACGAGGACTTCCCGCCCAACATGCCCATGGCGTGCGACGACACCCAGGGCAGCATCAACCACGGCGGCCGTCGCGGCGGGATGGCCGTGCTCTTCTTCGACAGCCACGTCGAGTGGCGGCCCCGCGACGATGTTGATCCCGAGACTGCCGTCGGCGACCAAGGCCCCGGCGGCGGCGCGCCCAAGGGGCTGCTGTGGCAGTTGCGCAATTGAGGAGGGCCACGATGCGACGCCGCGGGCTCACGCTGGCCGAACTGATCCTGACCCTTGCCGTGCTGGCGGTCCTCATCCTCGTTCTCGTGCCCACGCTGATCTGGCGGCGCGAGGAGTCGAGACGGATCCGGTGCAGGACCAACCTGAACCAGCTTGCCAAGGCCTTCGCGACGTACACCTGGGATCGCTGGTTCTACCCGTGCCCGCTCGGCCGCGGCACGGTGCCAAATGACTACAATGGCGCCGAATGGCTCGCGGCCCTCCACTGGTCGGGCATCGTGCCCGAACCCAGCGTCTTCCTCTGTCCGACCAGCGGCGACACCAACCGCGACGGCGTGGACATCGGCACGCACCACGCCCCAGCCGCGTTCGGCACGCAGACGGTCAGCTACGCAGGGATGCACTACCACAGCCAGACCAACGCGAGTGGCGCCTCCATCGCCGGCGCCATCCCCGAGCACTTCCCGCCCAACATGCCCATGGGGAGCGACGACACCCAGGGCAGCGTCAACCACGGCGCAGGCCGCCGCGGCGGCATGGCTGTGCTGTTCTTCGACAGCCACGTCGATTGGCTGCCGCGCGACGACATCGCCCCCGAGACCGCCGTGGGCGACCAAGGCCCCGGCGGCGGCGCGCCCAAGGGGCTGCTGTGGCAGTTGAGCAACTGAGGAGGGCCACGATGCGACGCCGCGGGCTCACGCTGGCCGAACTGATCCTGACCCTTGCCGTGCTGGCGGTTCTCCTCCTCATTGTCGTGCCCACCCTGCTCTGGCGGCGTGAGGAGGCGAGGCGGATCCGGTGCAGGAACAACCTGAATCAACTCGCCAGGTGCATGGCGACGTACACCTGGAATGGCTGGTACTACCCGTGCCCGATTGGGCGCGGAAGGGATCCCGAGGATTACAACGGCGCCGAGTGGTTCGCCGCGCTCTATTGGGTGGGCGTCGTGCCCGACCCCGGTGTCTTCCTCTGCCCGACCAGCGGCGACACGAACCACGACGGCGTAGACATCGACACCCACCGCGCCACTGCGGCCTTCGGCTCGCAGACGGTCAGTTACGCGGGGCTGCACTACCGCAGCCAGACCAAGGCGAGCGGTCAGCCCATCCCGGGCGCGATGCGCGTTGACTACGCGCACCCGCTCGTGTACCCCATTGCGAGCGACGACACCCAGGGCAGCATCAACCACGGCGCCGGCCGCCGCGGCGGCTTGGCCGTGCTCTTCTCCGACAGCCACGTCGAGTGGAGGGCCCGCGACGATGTCGACCCCGAGACCGCCGTGGGCGACCAAGGCCCCGGCCGCGGCGCGCCCAAGCCGCTGCTGTGGCAGTTGCGGAACTGAGGAGGGAGCCGATGAGTGCGAGGCGCGGCCTGACGGTCGTGGAGGTGCTGGTCGCCGTCGCCATTCTGGCGGTGCTCGCCGCGGAAGTCGCCTTCGCGTGGCGTCCCGTGCGGGAGGCGCCGATCCGGCTCCGCTGCCGCAACAACCTCAACCAGATCGCCAAGGGGATGGTGGCCTATCTGGCGGGGCACGGCGGCGGACGCTGGTTCCCCTTCCCACTCGATCGCAGCCGTGTGCCCCACGACTTCAACGGGGCCGAATGGCTTGCGAGCCTCTACTGGTCGGGCGTGGTGCCCGATCCCGGCGTATTCGTGTGCCCCTCGTCGCGGGACTCGAACGCCGACGGCCGCGATCTCGGCACGCGGGTGCATGCCTCGACGACCTTCGGCGAACGGAGCGTGAGCTACGCGGCGCTGCACTTCTACAGCACGACCGACGCCGCGGGCAACCCCGCTCCCGGCGCCATCGAGGACGTCTACCCGCCCAACATGCCGATGGCCAGCGACGACACCCAAGGCCCCGTCAACCACGGCACGGCCAACAACGGGGGGATGGCCGTTCTCTTCCTCGATTCTCACGTCAAGTTCATGATCAACACGGAGATCGACCTTGAGCGGGGCGTCGGGCGCAAGGGCGGGCTGCTGTGGCAGTTGCGGAACTGAGGAGGGGATGGGGAGCCTGTTGTTGCTCTGGGGTCGGCCGGCGGAAGGGGCGCTGAGGCCGTACCGCCCGCTGCCGCCGCCGCCGTCTTGGTATCCAGCGGAGCGGCCGAGCCGCCCCAAGCCGTCGCCTGGAGTCACCGCGTTGTACAGGGCCATGATGCCATCGCGACGGGCAATGCTGCTCTCAGCAGCATCGCTCGTCCCTGCCTTCATAACCCTCGCCATGCCATCCGTCGTCTACGTGTGGGCGGGGTATCTGCTGCTGCTGGCGCTGGGGGTGGGGCTGGATGCGTGGCTGGCCCGGGGACTGCGCGGCGTGACGGCGGGCAGGGCCGACGTGCCGACTCTGAGCCATGGGCGGCCCCACGACGTGGCGCTCACCCTGCACAACCCGAGCCCCTATCGCCTGGTGGGCCGCGTGCGCGACGACGTGCCGACGGCCTTCGGGGTGAGCGGCCGCGAGCTGGCGGTTCGCGCTCCAGCGCGCGGCCAGACGACGGTGGGCTATACCCTCACGCCGCGCCGGCGGGGACTCCACCCGCTCGGCACCATCACTCTGCGGCACCTCAGCCCCCTCGGCCTGCTCGTGCTCGAGAAGCGCTTCGAGGCCAAGGCCGAGGTGCGGGTGCTGCCCGACATCCCGGGGCTCGTCCATTGCCTCATGCTGGCGCGGCTGCGGCAGTACAGCGAGATCGGCGTGAAGCCGCTGCGCTTCCGCGGGCCGGGCACCGACTTCGAGTCGCTCCGCCAGTACGTCGAGGGCGACGGCTACCGCACCATCGACTGGAAGGCCACGGCCCGCCACGGCCGCCTCATCTCGCGCAACTTCGAGGTCGAGCGTAACCACGAGGTCGTGCTCGCCATCGACTCGGGGCGGCTCATGGGCGGCGAGGTCGACGGCGTGACCAAGCTCGACCACGCGGTCAACGCCGCCATCGCGCTCGCCGGGGTGTGCGAG
>JADHXT010000245.1 GCA_016782825.1 Candidatus Brocadiia bacterium
TGATGGCTCAGACGCGGGGCAGAGACGCCCCGCCTGCAAGAACTCCCAGGGTGGGACTGCGGGCTAGCAGCTCCAGCGGAGGCCGGTGTAGAGGTTGGGGGTGTCTGCGAACTGGCCGAGGCCGGTGTGGTCGCGGCGTCCGAGGAAGACGTTGCCGCCGGCCTCGACGGCCCACTGGTCGTTGATCTTGTAGTGCACCTTGGGGCGCAGATGGGCGTCGGCGTCGGAGGGCGACACGTAGGTGAAGAGCGAGAGCTTGAGGTTCTGGTTCATCAGCAGCTTCGTGAGGCGGAGGGTCACCACGTGGCGGTCTTCGTCGCGGGCGTGCATGCCGGGCGGCAGGGCGCGCAGATAGTCGTCGTGCTCCATCATCCACTCGAGGTAGTACTGAAGGCCCACGGTGAAGTCCTTGCCGCCGAGCCGCGCCATCTCCTGCTCGTAGCCCACGAGGAGGCGGAACTCGCTGTTGCGGACGAAGGGGTCGGTGCCGCTGCTGTCGCCGCGGCTGTCGTAGTAGCCCATCTCGGCGTTGCCGATGCCCTTGGCCACGCTGCCGCGGACGCTGGCTCCGTAGACGGAGAGGGCGGGGTAGACTGCGCGGCCGCTTAGCGGGTCGAAGCCTTCGGGGGTCTTCCAGAAGCCGTGGTAGCCGTAGAGGGCGGCCTCGTAGCCGCTGAGGTTCTTGGAGACCCGCACGGCCACCTCGTCGTCGCCGAGCCAGTCGTCGGGCTCGACGGGGTTGATGCGGTCGTCGTCGCCGGCGCGGCGGCCCAGCATGGGGTTCCAGTAGCTGAGGCGCTGGCCGCTGATGAAGCGGTCGGGGTCGAACTGGGGGGTGTAGACGACGTTGACGTTGGCCACGTCGGAGAAAAGGCTCAGCTTGACGGCGTCGGACGGGGCCTTGAGATACTCGTCGTCGCGGCCGATGAAGTAGCTCTGCCAGTCCTTGGGGAACAGATCGTTGATGAACAGCAGGTCGCCGGTGCCCCAGGTGAGGATCTGGCGGCCGATCTTGACGTCGGCGAAGTCGAAGGGCATGAGCACGGCGTTGGCCTCGCGCACGTCGGTGTCCCACTCGTTGGTCACCCAGTCGTGCACGAAGTCGGTCTTGAGGCGCAGCTCGGCCCAGTCGAGCGCCTTGTCGAGGTCGAGCTGAAAGCGGGCCTCGCCGATGGAGCCGGTCTTGCTTTGCGCGTCATCGTCCTGGACGCGGGTGCCCGCGCGGGTTTCGAAGAAGCCGTGGACGCCGAAGGGGAGCTTGTCCAGCACCTCGCGGGGCGAGGGGATGCTGCTCTTCGTGTCTTCGGCACCAGTGGCGGGGGGGCCGCACAGTGCCCACGCCGCGGCCAGTGCCATCACCAGGCCGGCCTGTCGTCTCACCGCAGATACCTCCTCGGCGCCCGGCGCAGATAGCGTTCGGTGAAGATGTCGTCGGGCAGTTGGATGTTGTACTTGATGCTGGAGAACTCGCTTACGGTGTTGCCGCCGCTCTTGAGGTCCTGCACGCGCGACTTGACCACCGTGGGGAAGCCCTGGATGTCCTTCACCTCGAGGGCCTCGACCACGCGGGACTTCTTGCCGTCCTTACCCAGGTATTCGGCCTTCATGGGCATGAAGGTTCTCTTATCGATCCATATCTGGAAGGAGGAGAACTCGACGCTCTTGGGATCCTTCGGCACGTTCTTCAGCACGTAATGTGCGGCGGTGGTTTCGACGAGGGTGTGGGTGTCGTCCTCGGTGCTGCGGCCCGACACGTCCTCGTAGAGGAAGTGGGAGCCGGCGAAGCTGGTGCGCTTGTCGGTGGCGGCGATGCGTTTCACCAGGTCGAGCGCGGGGAGGTAGAGCCAGCGGTCGTCGTCCTTGTCCACGTGCTTCCATACCATGTAGACCATCTTGCGGACGTCGGCCGGCTCCTGGAAGTAGACGTAGAACTTCTGGTCGGCGCCGTCCTTCACGTCGCGGCGCAGGATGGTGAACTTGCGCTCGCGGGTGCGGCCCTGGGCGTCGGTGATGGTCATGTGCACGTTGGCACGGCCGTCGTCGGCCTGGTAGTAGGCGGTCTGGTTGGCCTTGGCGACGATCTCGTCCACCGAAGGCTCGCCGGCGAGAGCCGGCACCGCGAGTGCCGAGAGGACGGATAGGACAGATAGGACAGCAAGCGGCAAGACACGCCGATAGCTGTTCATGGGGTTCTCCTTTCGCTCGCCGCTCTGTTGCAGGCTTCGCGGCGGGACATCCGTCCGCACACCAGCGCCAGCACGGGGATGGCGGCCACGCTGATGACCGTGAGAGTGGTCCAGCCCACCACGGCATACTGGCGTACGCTGAGCGCCACGACGGCCACCATGCCAGCCGAGGCCACAAGGCACACCCCGCAGTTGCACGTGGCGCCCAGCGGGGCCTTGGGCTTGAAGAGCACGGGGGCGAGCACCCGCATCAGCGCCGAAAGCACAAACAGTGTGGTCACGCCGCTCACGGCCAGGATGCTGGCCATGAAGAAGCCCACCGTCTTGTAGGGCACCAGCGGCGCCGCCAGCAGCGGCAGGAAGCCCACGGCGATGACGATGATGTTGCGCGTGATGGCCCGCGCCGGCTCGCCGAACATAGGCACCGCCGCCTTCTCCCACGAGCCGTAGCGCTCGGCCGCCACGCGCGACCGTGCCAGGAAGTGGATCGAGAAGTCCACCGCCAGGCCCAGCGACAGTGCGGAGAGCACCGCCACGGGCATGTCGTAGTCCTTGCCGATTAGCCCGATGAGGCCGTAGATGAACGCGATGGTCACCGTGAGGGGGATCATGGACAGCAGGCCCCACAGCGGCGAGCGGAACAGCACCACCATCATCACAAACACGATGAGAAAGCTGCCGAGGAACGACTGGAGCATGCCCCTCACCATCTTGGCCTGCCACACCACGTTGATATAGGTGAGGCCAAACCAGCGGTGCTTGAGCGGCACCGGCGGCGGCGTCTCCGTGATGAACTTATCCATCACCGCAATGACCCGCTCCATGGCCTGGTTGTCGCCGCTCTTGTTCTGCACCCACAGGACGGTCTTGCGGTAGTCCGGCGTCACCAAGTGCCACAGGTCGTCGGGGTCGTGGCTGTTCTGGAAGGAGAGGAGGCACTGCGCCACGGCGGCCGAGGTGTCGGGGATACGGTAGTATTCGTCCTTGCCCTCCATCAGCTCTCTGTAGACCTTGCGGACGATGTCGGCCAGGCTGTTGCTCTTGCCCACCACCTGGGTCTTCAGGAGCGCGGCCTGCACCTGCTGCACGTAGCGGAGCACGGCGGGGCTCTTGAACACCTGGCGGGCGAGCTGCTCGGAGCCGATGGCGCCGGCCACTTCGTCCCAGGCGTCAATGGCGTCGCCTTGGGCCGCGGCTTTCTGCTCGGCCGCGTGTTTGGCGAGGGCATCGAGCAGCGCGTCGCCCGTCTGGGCGGCGGCCGCCCGGGTGGCGGCCAGGGCCCGCGCCTTCTCCACGACGGGCACGGCCTCGGGGAAGTCGGCCTTCAGTGTCATGATCTGCTTGGCGAAGCGCGCGTCGAGCGCGGCGGCCACGTCGGCTGTCTTCCGCTCGGCGTCTTCGGGTTCGAGCACGAGGTAGGCCATGTAGGTGCCGCCGAAGTGGTGGTTCAGCACGTCGTCGGCCACGCGGATGGGGTGGTGCTTGGTGAACCACTTCACGGGGTTGTCGTTGATTTGGATGCGGCTGATGCCGTAGCCGGCCACAGCGGCCACCGCAAGGGTGAGCACCAGGATGAGCTTGGCACGATGGTAGGCGAAGCCGCCGAGCCAGCGGAGCATCGTGCCGAGGCGCGTCGCGGCCCCGCCTTCGTCGCCGTGGTGCACCGCGCCGAAGCTGGCCAGCCGCGATTCCGGGATGAGCATGGTGAAGGCGGGGATGAACGTCACCGTGAGCGCCCACGCCAGCATCACGCCGATGGCCACGAACACGCCGAACACCTGCACCGGCGGAATGGGGGTGAGAGCCAGCGACAGGAAGCCCGCTGCCGACGTGAGCGACGTGTAGAGCATGGGCTGGAACAGCTCGTCCATCACCTGCTCGATCGTCTTCCGCCGGTCCTTGGTCTGCTGGTAGTATTCGAAGAACTCGCTCAGGATATGGATCGAATCGAGCACCGCGATGGGCATGATGAAGATGGGAATCATGGAGCTCATGATGTGGACCGTGTGCCCCGTGCCGATGAGCAGCCCCATGGTACAGATCACGCTCACCATGGCCACGATCAGGGGACTCACGATGATGACGAGCTTGCGGAAGAACACGAACATGAGGATGAAGATCACCAGCATGGCCAGCGGCGCCGAGATGGCCATCTGCATGAACATCTCCACGCCGAAGGTGTCTTCCGCCACGGGCAGGCCGGTGATGTGGTACTCCTCGTCGCCCTCGTAGGTGGCGAGCTCCTTCTTCAGGGCGGAATACACGCGATAGGATAAGTGCTTGGACGTGAGCGGCAGGTAGAGGCACAGCGCCTTGCCGTCTTCGCTCACCAGCGTGCCATCGAGCAGCGGGTTGGAGCGGGCCTTCTCGCGGATCGCGCGGGCCTCGGCGCGCGTCTTCGGCGGCGCGGCCATGAGCCACTCGAAGCGCACCGTGCCGGGACCGGCCGGCTCGATGTTGTCCACCTTCGACGGCGCCAGCAGGTCCGCCTCGATGACGCCGATTTCTTTCGTCGGGTCCTTCGGGTCCGGCCAGCGCAGCGATTCCGCAAACTGGGTGAGCTCGTAGATGCGCGCGAGCGACGTGGGGTTGAACACCCCGTCGGGGTCCTTCTCGTTCACGATGCCCAGCACCACCATGTCGTTGAGCGTGAACTCGCGCTTCATCTCGTTGTGGAACACGCGCACCGCCTCGGTCTCGGCGAGCATGTTCTCGGGATCGGTGTCCACCTTCACCCTGGGGATCATCGCTCCCAGGAGCAGCGTGGCTCCCAGCATGAGCGCGATGACGGTCTTGGGGTGGTCGAGGGAGTAGCGGACGATGTGCTGGCCTACCTTCATCGTATCGTCCTCCGGGTGTGATTCGTAACTGCATTATACCAACGGCAGAAGGGGGGTGCCAGCATTTCTCACCTCACGTGGTGGAGCCGGCCCTTGCACGTGGCAACTGCACAGCCATCGCGCCGCGTCGTCGGCAACCATAGACCATGCAGGGACGGGAAGGTTACAGAAGCAATCTGAGGAGCGGGGCCGCTCAGGATGGCCGCATTTCCGCCTGGTAGCCGAGGGAACGCACGGCTTCGCACAGGGCGTCCGTGCCGTAGGCTTCGCCGGTGACGGTGGCGAGGCCGGTGGCGAGGTCCACGGTGGCCGTGGCCACGCCGGGCACTTCCTCCAGTGCCCGCTTGATGCTGGCGGCACAGTGGCTGCACGTCATCCCGCGCACCGAGAGGGTGGTGGCGGGCGTGGGCTGGTCGGCGGGCGGCGTCTCGGCGGGGTGCCGACGCGGCCAGAAGGCCGCGCCCAGGATGCCCAGCAGCACTACCGCACAGGCCCACTGCACGGCCTGGGGGATGAACTCGTGGTGGTGCACCGCCGCTTTCACATCGGAGGCGCTGAGGAACTGGTCGAGGAGGATCCCGCACAGCAGCGCGCTGCCGGCCACGGTGGCCAAGTAGGTGAGCGCGGTGCGGCGCCCCAGCACCTTCCACACCGTGAGCAGTGCTGCCGCGTTGGTGGCGGGGCCGGTCATGAGAAACACAAACGCCGCACCGGGCGAGAGCCCCGCCTGGACGATGAGCGCCGCGGCGATGGGCACCGACGCCGTGGCG
>JADHXT010000008.1 GCA_016782825.1 Candidatus Brocadiia bacterium
GCTCTTTGTAGGTGATCTGCCTGTCTTCATCCGGCTCGTCGCCTTGCCAGATGAGCGCCACCTTGTTTTCGCGTTCGGTGCCGAGGTGGCGGTCGAGGCAGTTGTAGGCCACGTTGAGCTGACCGTCTCTGAACCAGGTGTGCTGGATCGTCCGGCCCTCGGTGTTCCACTCGTGCTCGCGCGCCACGGTCGGCTTCTTGGACCAGACGACCATTTCTTCGGCCTTCTCGAGCCAGAACCCGTCCGGGTCGTTGACCGAGCGGTCGTACATGGCCTGGTACTGTTCCATCGACTTGACCCACGCTTCCGCGGTCAACTCGGCTGGCGGCGGAAACGTCCTGGTCTCGCTCATGAGCGAGTCGATGGCCTTCTTTTCCTGCTCCATGTTGCCGTCTGCTCCTTCTCTGGTCACTCTCGCAGTGTGCCCGCAGGCGCCACACGCGCCGGCGGTGTCGGGGCGGGTATCCCTATTCCCAGCCCGAACGCGGTACATGTACATGAAACCTTAATTATCAGGTTTTGGGACGCCGGAGTCAAACGGCAAACCTTGGATCGGGCCGAGCCCTGCCGCACCGGCTTGGGGTTTCTGTGTGTGGCTGGCCGGTTGTGCGGAAGGCGGCCTGTTGGTGTAAGTGTTGGTGAGGTAAGGCGTTGTGGTGACGGCAGGGTAGGTGCTCGATCCCTGTCACAGCGAGTGGTTGACTTGTTTCCTGCGCTATGTTATAAAAGTAACAGCGATACGTTCTCGTCGCCTTCGTCGCGTTCCCCGCTGCGCCACCGCCGACGCGGCCGGTCAGTTGGATCCACCAGGCCGATGCATTCGCATCCAATCGTCCTCGTCCACTCCCCGGAACTGGAACAGTACCACTACCCTCCCGAGTGCCCGTTCAAGGCGGAACGCGCGGGCGAGCTGGCCCGTCTGCTCGACCGCATGGGCCTGCTGGCCGGCAGCGGACGCCGCCAGGCGGCTCCCACGGCGGCCACGCGCAGCGCCCTCGAGGCGTTTCACGCTCCCCGCTACCTCGATGCTCTTCATGCCGCCACCCGCGGCCATCTGGATGCCGACGCGCTCTTCATGGGCCTCGGCACCGCCGACTGCCCCATCTTCACCGGCCTGTACGACTATGCATCGCTCGCGGCCGGCGCCACCCTGCTCGCTGCCGACCTGATCCTCGCCGGCGATGCCCGCGTGGCCTTCAACCCTTCCGGCGGCTACCACCACGCCTTCCCGGCCCGCGCCGGCGGCTTCTGCTACATCAACGACGTGGTGCTCGGCTGCCTGCGCCTGGCCGACGCGGGCAAGCGGGTGCTCTTCCTCGACGTGGACGTGCACCACTGCGACGGCGTGCAGCACGCCTTCTACTCGCGGGCCGACGTGTTGACTCTGTCGCTCCACGAGAGCGGAGCCACGCTCTTTCCTGGCACGGGCAGCGTGGATGAGATTGGCACGGGCGACGGCACGGGGTATAGTGTCAATGTGCCACTGCCCGTGGACACCTACGATGCGGCCTACCTGCGGGCCTTCGATGCCGTGGCGATGCCGGTCATCCGCGCCTTCGCGCCCGACGTCATCGTGCTCGAACTGGGCATGGACGCTCTGGCCGGCGACCCGCTGGCGCACCTGAAGCTCACCAACAACGCCACCGCCGACGTGGTGGCGCGCGTGATGGGCTTCGGCATCCCCATCCTGGCCACGGGCGGCGGCGGCTATCACGCCGAAAACACGGCCCGCGGCTGGGCACTGGCCTGGCGGGTGTTTTGCGGCGAGGAGGAAGACGACGACCACGCCGTGCTCGGGCTGGGCGGGGTGATGCTCGAGAGCGCGGAGTGGCGCGGCGGCCTGCGCGACCGCGTGCTGGCGCCCGACGCCCGCGAGTGCGAGGCGGTGGATGCGGCGATCGATGAGACGGTTAACGCGGTGAAGGCCACGGTCTTCCCGCTTCACGGCCTGGCAACGCTCTCGGACACGCCGAGAGTCTGACTTCCACTGGAGTCGAACCAACCAATGAGCATGGAGGCATTCTTCAGTCCCCGTTCCGTCGCCGTCGTGGGCGCCTCGCGCGAGAAGGGCAAGGTGGGCCACGAGATCCTCGCGAGCATCGTGCGTGGCGGCTACGAAGGCAAGATATTTCCGGTGAACCCCAAGGCGGCCGATGTGGAAGGCATCCCCTGCCACCCCGACCTGAAGTCCATCGGCGAAACGCCCGACCTGGTGGTCATCGTGGTGCCGGCCAGGGTCGTGCCCATGGTGATGGAGGAGTGCGCCGCGGTGGGCGCGAAGGCCGTGGTGGTGATCACCGCGGGCTTCAAGGAAGTGGGCGATGATGGCAAGGCCCTGGAGAACAGGATCCTGGGCATCGCCAAACGCGCCGGCATCCGGATGATCGGCCCCAACTGCCTGGGCGTGATGGTGCCCAGCCACAAGCTCAACGCCAGCTTCGGCGGCGACCTCCCCGTGCCCGGCGGCATCGCCTATCTGTCGCAGTCCGGCGCCCTGCTGGCCGCGATCCTCGACCTGGCCAACGCCAACGGCATCGGCTTCTCCAAGCTCGTGTCCATCGGCAACAAGGCCGACGTGGACGAGCTCGACCTCATCAGGGCCTTCGGCCAGGACCCCGAGACGAAGGTGATCGCCGGCTACCTGGAGAGCATCACCCACGGCAACGCCTTCGTGCGCGAGGCCGAGGGCATCTCGGCCGAGAAGCCGATCCTGCTGATGAAATCGGGCGGCACCGGCGCCGGCGCCGCCGCCGCGTCGTCGCACACGGGCTCGCTCGCCGGCGGCGAAACCGCCTACGAAGCCGTCTTCGAGCGCGCCGGCATCGTGCGGTGCAGCTCGATCAAAGAGCAGTTCGACCACGCCCAGGCCTTCGCGCAGCAGCCGCTGCCCGAGGGCGACCGCGTGGCGGTCATCACCAACGCCGGCGGCCCAGGCATCATGGCCGCCGACGCCATCGAGCGCCAGGGCCTCACCTTCGCCACCCTCGCCGAGGACACCGAGGCCCGCCTCGCCGAAGGCCTCCCTGCCGCGGCCAATATCCACAACCCCATCGATGTGCTCGGCGACGCCCTCGCCGACCGCTACGAGCTGGCCCTCGACATCGCCCTCGACGACCCGAACATCGACGTGGTGCTCGTGCTCCTCACGCCACAGGCCATGACCGAGTGCGCCGCCACGGCCGAGGCCATCGTCCGCGTGTCGAAGGCCAAGCCCGGCAAGCCGGTCCTCGCGGCGTTCATGGGCGCCCGCCAGGTGGGCGAAGGCATCCAGGCGCTCCGCCAGGGCGGCATCCCGCAATACGACTCGCCTGAAGCCGCCGTGGCCACCATCCGCGTGATGGCCAACTACGTGCGGTGGCGCGCGCGGCCCAAGCGCGTGGTGCGGCTCTTCCCGGTGAACCGCCGCCGCGTGGAGCGCATCATCGACCGCTACCTGCGGCGCCACCTGCGCGAGATCGGCGAGATGGAGAGCAAGGAGATTCTCGAGGCCTACGGCTTCGTCACGCCCAAGGGCTCCCTCGCCACCACCGCCGAGCAGGCCGAGTCGATCGCCGAACAGCTTGGCTACCCGGTGGTCATGAAAATCTGGTCGCCCGACATCGTCCACAAGAGCGACGTGGGCGGCGTGAAGGTGGGCCTCCGCAAGGCCTCCGACGTGCGCGACGCCTTCGACCTGATGATGTACCGCATCCCCAAAAAAATGCCCGAGGCCGACATCCTGGGCGTGCTCGTGCAGGAAATGTGCAGCACGGGCCAGGAAGTGATCCTGGGCATGAACCGCGACCCGCGCTTCGGCCCCCTCATGATGTTCGGCATGGGCGGCATCATGGTCGAGGTGCTCAAGGACGTGAGCTTCTACCTCGCGCCCCTCACGGCCCAGGAGGCCAGGCAGATGCTCAAGAACACCCGCACCTACCAGATGCTCCGCGGCGTGCGCGGTCAGGAAGGCGTGGACATCGATGCCGTGGCCGAAGGACTCCAGCGCCTCTCCCAGCTCGTCACCGAATTCCCCCAGATCCAGGAAATGGACATCAACCCCTACGTCGTGGGGCTGGTGGGTACGTCGCCCATCGCCGTGGACGCCCGCATCTCGGTGGAAGGCAGCGCCGACTGACTCGCCCGAATCGAGGAACCATCCGATGCAGCAGGAAGTGGACTGGAAAGAACGCTACGCCGACCAGATCGAGACGGCCGCTGAGGCGATGAAGCTCATCCGGCCAGGCAACAGCATCTTCATCGGCACCGGCTGCGGCCAGCCACAGCACCTGGTGGACGCGCTGTGCCAGCACTCCGGCCACCTGGTGGACTGCCATGTGATCCACCTGCTCACCATGGGCAAAGCCCCCTACGCCGACGAGAAGTTCCGCTCGAAGTTCAAGATGAACACCTTCTTCGTGTCGGACAACGTCCGCGACGCCCTCTCCCGCGGCATCGGCGACTACACGCCCATCTTCCTCTCCGAAATCCCCCGCGAGTTTATCAGCGGCCGCATCCCCATCGACGTGGCCCTCGTGTGCGTGGGCCCGCCCGACCACAACGGCCTGTGCTCGTTCGGCGTGAGCGTGGACATCTGCAAGGCCGCCGCCGCCAACGCCAAGTACGTCATCGCCCAGGTGAACGAGCAGATGCCGCGCACCCACGGCGACAGCTTCATCCACGTGAACAACCTCGACGCGATCGTGCCCTACGACGAACCCACCATCGCCGTGCCCGTCACCGAGCCCGACGAGACCCTCCGCCGCATCGGGCAAAACATCGCCCGCCTCGTCGAAGACGGCTCCACCATCGAATGCGGCATAGGCCGCATCCCCCAGGCCCTCGCCGAATTCCTCAAGGACAAGAAGGAACTCGGCATCCACACCGAGATGTTCAGCGACTGGATCATCGACCTCGTCGAGTGTGGCGCCATCACGTGCAGCAAGAAAACCATCAACCGCAACAAGGTGGTGGCCAGCTTCTGCATGGGCTCCCAGCGGCTCTACGACTACATCGACAACAACCCCTTCTTCGAGTTCCACCCCACCGAATACGTCAACGACCCCTACATCATCGCCCAGCACGAGAAGATGGTGGCCATCAACGTGGGCCTCGAGATCGACCTCACGGGCCAGGTGTGCTCCGACAGCCTCGGCTACCAGTTCTACAGCGGCATCGGCGGGCAGGTCGACTTTATTCGCGGCTCCGCGCGCAGCCGCGGCGGCAAGGCCATCATCGCCATGCCCAGCACCGCACGCGACGGCTCCGTGAGCCGCATCGTGTCCAACCTCACCGAAGGCGCCGGCGTGGTCACCACCCGCGGCGACGTACACTACGTGGTCACCGAGTATGGCATCGCCTACCTCCACGGCAAGAGCATCCGCGAGCGCGCCCTGGCGCTCATCAACATCGCCCACCCCAAGTTCCGCAACGAGCTCATCCAGGCCGCCAAGCAGCACCAGTACGTCCAGGAAGACCAGATCGAGCTCGCCTGGGAGCACGTCACCTACCCCGAGGAACTCGAGCGGCACGACACCCTGCGCGACGGCACCCAGATTTTCTTCCGCCCCGTCAAGCCCACCGACGAGGGCGCCCTGTCCGAAATGCTCTACTCCTTGAGCCAGGAATCCGTCCACACCCGCTATTTCACCCACACCAAGACCTTCCCCCACAAGGACGTGCAGAAGCTCACCAACATCGATTACGTCAACGAGCTGGCCGTCGTGGGCGTCGTGCCCGGCCCCGAGGGCGACGAAGAGATCGTCGCCATCGCCCAATACTTCCTCGACCCCATGACCCTCACCGCCGAAGTGGCCTTCATCGTCCACGACGAGTGGCAGCAGAAGGGCATGGGCACCTTCCTCCTCGACTACATCACACAGGTCGCCCGCCAGCGCGGCGTCAAGACCTTCACCGCCACCGTCCTCCCCGCAAACAAGCCCATGCTCGCCATCTTCCACAATTCCGGCTACAACGTCGCCACCGTCTTCGACGGCGACGCCTACACCCTCACCTACGACATCTCCGGCGGCACCGAGTAGCCGCCCGCACGCATCGATCCGTTTGACCGCGCCTGGCCATCGGGGTAAGGTGCTTGCGGGCCGGCACGCGGGAACCACCGGGGATTTGCGATTGCCGATTTGCGATTGGCGATTTGCGATTGTCCGATCTTCCTCTCTGCTGGCTCTGCTGGCTCTGCGTGAGGTCTTCCTGATGGCATCCACGACGCACCACGCCGCCAGGGGCGCTCGCCCACGTCCGCGAGTCCTCGCCCTGCTTCTTCTCCCTCTCCTCCTCTTTGCCTGCGCGCCCAAGGTGAAGAAGGTGCGGCCGCGGTTCCAGAAAATCGGCTGGTCGGGCATCGACGTGGAGTTCGACATCCACGTGTACAACCCCAACCTCGTGCCGCTGCGCACGCCGCGGTTCCGCGCGGGGCTGGACATCGAGGGCACCGAGTTCCTCCGCACCGAGGTGCCCGTGGCCCAGTCCCTCGGCGCGCGACGCACCAGCACGATCACCATCCCCACCCGCATCTCCTACCGCCGTGTGTGGGATACGTATCAGAAGATCCGCGACGCCGGCGAGGCGAGCTACCGCCTGCGGGGCGCCCTGCTGTTCGCCTTCCTCTGGCGCGACCTCGCGGTGCCCGTCAAGCACTCGGGCAAGTTCCCCGTGCTGCGCATGCCCCGCTTCGAGGCCGTGAGCATCGGCTTCTCGCGGCCGTCGCTCGCGCGGCTGCGGCTGGCCATCGACGTGGAAGTGACGAACCGCAACGTGTTCGAGGTGGACATCCGCGACCTCGGCTACGCCTTCCACCTGGGCGAAGCCCGCGTGGCCGGCCTCACCCTCTCGACCAACGGCAGCGCCATCGGTGCCGGCCAGACCGGCACCGTGACTCTGGCCGGCGACGTGTCGGCCTCCCGCGCCATGATGGGGCTGATGAAAGTGGCGGAGGTCCGCAAGGCGCGCCTCGTGCCCACCGGCTACCTCAAGACCCCCTACGGCAAGGTGAAGCTCGACAAGCGTGCCAGACAATGAAGCGGAACCGCAGATGAACGCGGATGAACGCACATGAGTAGAACAGAATGGCGTGTGTTGGAGGTCGCCGGCGAGCGCGCGGGTGTAGGCCCGGCGTGGCTTCGCCTGCTGCTGACGGCGTACTGCTTCTACGTGACCTTTGGCGGAGACTACAGCATCCCGTTGAAGGGCGGTTACATGGTCTGTGATCCTGGCGGCGGCGCCATGCTCACAGGAGGAGCCTATCCCGCAAGAGACATCTGGCCGCCAGAGATGCGAGATCAGATGCCGCCCAGATACACCACGAAGTTCCTGGCTGTGGTGGCCCGCTATGGGGTCACGGGCGACTGGGTGATCGGGCGGAGCATCCAGCCGGACGCGAACTTCCACTTCGACGTCATTGCCGGCAGTGAGTGGTTCATCCTGAACATGCGGCAACGTGTGTTCGAAACGTTCGCCGTGAAGGGCGCCTGGCAAGATGCCTTGAGGGAACGAGGCATCCCGGCAACGACCGCGCTCATGCACCCGGAAGTGCCGTTCTTCCACGACTTCATGCCGTGCTTCGGCATGTTCTTCGGTGTTCCGCTTGCCGTCTTGCTGTGGCTGCCCAGAAGTCACTCGACCGCAGGAGAAGACCCCCGCCCGCCACGCGGAGACCGGCGAGTCAACCGGCGCGCCATGAAGTGGACTCTCGCGGCGTTGGCCGGCCTCGTGATCGTCCTCGCCGCGATTGGCCCACTGCTTCACTGGCTCCCGGAGGCGCTGGCCCCTGCGGCCTACGCGCCTCTTTGGCTCGCGGGTCCCCTGTGCTGGGTGCTCGACGGCGGCTTCGCTGTTCTGGGATGGATGCCGTTGGTGCAGACCGCCCCTCTCGCGATCTCCGTTGCCTATGTGCTCGCTGAGGGTGCTGTGACGCGCAGAACATGGAAGTGTCTTGTCGGCGGTGCTCTGTGGGTTGCGTCCTCGTTCTTCCCCATACTCGCAATCGTGACTCTCTGCTCGTAGATGCATTACGGCACGAGGCGCATCTCGATGCCGCAGAGGATGGGGGGGGCCTTCGATTCCGGCGCTCGAGTGAGCACCACCTCGAGCACGTCCTTCACCGGCACCCCGGCGAACGTGCGGACCACGGCGCGGCGCGTGCCGCCGGCGGCAGCGGCCACGTCGAAATCCCTGAGCACTTGCCGCCCGTTGAGCGCCAGCCCGAGGCGCCGTGCCTCGCCCGCCGTGCGCCGCGGGTCGGCGAAGACGAGGCGCACGGTGTAGCGCCGCGCCGCGGCGCCCTGGGCCAGGGTGATGCGGATGGTTCGCGCGCCCTCGATTCCCGACGCGGCCACCCACGGCAGCGGTCCGGCGGCGATGCGCGAGGTGTGGTGGCGGAAGGCCGATTCGGGCACGAGCTTGGGCTCGAAGCTTACGGGCACGTCGGGCGACGGGCCGCCCACGCTGGGGCAGTCGAGCCACAGGGTGCCGGCCGGCCCGAGGCGGTCGCCTGGGGCGCCGAAGTTGAGGCCGAGGCGGCGCACGGGCTCGGCCTTGTCCCACTTGGTGGCGTTGAAGGTCCAGAGTTCGACGGCGGGGTCGTGCACGAGGGCGAGCGACGTCTGGTTCTGGTAAGAGCAGGTGCAGGTGCGGGTGTAGTCGGGGGCGCTGAGGATGCCGCCGGCGGGGATGAGGTTGGAGGTGCAGCCGCTCTTGAAGCCGCCGAAGTTGCCCGTGCCGCTGTCGGTGGCCAGGTCGAAATAGCCGGCGGCGCCGGAGCGGAAGAGCAGCAGGTGCCTGCTCGCGATGGCGGTGTTGCAGCCATACATGCGCGTCCACGTCCACTCCAGCGGCTGGCCCGTGAGGGGGTGGATGCGCGGGCGCGGGGCGCCGGTGCGCAGGTGGTAGGCGTGGCCGGCGGCCTGGGTGATGGCGTGGGCGCCGTGGAGCATGGGCGGGCCGGTGTAGGTGCGTTCGAGGTCGGCCCAGAGGAGCGTGCCGTCGGCGCCGCGGTAGGCGGCCATGCCCTTGGCGGCTTCGTCGGGCGCGCGGTCGCGGGCGCGGCTGGTGGCCTGGAGCAGCACGTCGTGCTCGGCCGAGTAGGCGAGCCAGGTGCCGAACACGTCCTTCTCGGTCATCCACACCAGGCGGCCGGTGCGCGCGTCGAGGGCGTAGAGCCGGGGACGCGTGACGGGCGTGACGCCGCGGTGGCGGAGCAGGTCGAGCCGTCGCGCCGACAGGCCGTCGATGCAAAACACCTTGTCGGCGCCGATGGCCACGGCGTTGTGGCGGAAGCCGCGCGCGGCCGCCCGGCGCCAGAGCACCTGGCCCGTGCGACGGTCGAGGCCCGCGATGAACCAACTGCCCTGGGCGTAGCGGAACTCCGAGGGGAGGATGAACTTCTCGTCGGCCTTCGGCTTGGCCTTGCCCTTCGGCGGCTTGGGCGGCTTCCACTCGGCCGGCAGGTCGGGCTCGCCCGTGGCCACGAGCACGTCGCCGTGCACGGCCACGAAGCCCCAGAAGGGCGCCTTGTCGCGTCCCAGCGGCGGGAGGGCAAACTCCGCGAGCGTGCGGCCCGTGGCCGGGTCGAGGCGCACGCACTTGCGCCCGATGGCCACGTAGATGCTGTCGGGCGTGGAGGCGTAGTTGCTGCCGATGCCGCCGGCGCCGGGCTGGTGGGCGGTGTTGTTGTAGTAGGTGCCGAGGCCCTCGAGGCGGCGCTCCCACAGCAGGCGGCCAGTGTAGGCGTCGGTGGCGCGGAGCATGTCGGCGCCTTCGATGAAGAGCCGCCCGCCCACCACGTGGGGCGACGGGCCGTGGCCGTGGCGCGGCAGCACGCCTTCGTGGGACGGGCCGCCGAACCACAGCAGGCCCAGCGGCAGCCGCACCCGCTCGTCGGGCGACACGGCGGAGTTCGTCGCGTCGCGGTATTGGTGCGTCCAGTCGGCCGAGCCCGGCAGGGCGCCCTCGCGCACCAGCAGGCCGAAGCCGCCCCTGAACGCCACCGCCGGCCGCGCCACGTCGCCCCCCGTGGCCCAGCGCGAGAAGCGCCGACGCTGGAGCCAGGCCACTGGTACGCACAGCGTGCCCCCGTAGGGCCGGAGCGCCGCGAGGACGTGCTGCGCCGGCACCTGCTTTTCCAGAGCGCGCAGGTCGTGGGCCACCACGAGGCCCGCGAAGTAGGGCGGCAGGGCGGCCTGCGCGGCGCTGGCCTGCACGATGGCCACGCGGCGGCCGTAGACGCCGGCGGCGTCGAGCCGGCGGCGGGCGGCGAGTGCCTTGACCGCGTCGGGCTCGAAGGCCACCACGTGGAGCTTCGACAGGCGGACGAGTTCGTCGGCCACGCGGCCCTCGCCGAGGCCGAGGAGCAGGCAGTAGCCTTCGGTGGCGCCCGTCTGCTCGAGGATGGCCTTCGCCTTCCGCGTGGAGTCGGCGTCGGCCGGCGCCATGGGCTTCTGCGGGGGCGGGATGTCGCCGCTGAGGCCGAGGTCGAAGCTCACGTCGGAGCTGCTGCCGCTCCGCTGGTGTACCTCCACGGCCAGCACGTTGCGGCCCGGACGCAGCGCGCTGGCGGGCGCGGCGAGGGCGTCGCTGCCTCCTTCGGGCGCGCCTGCGGCGGCGACGGTGTCGTGCCCGATGGGGCCGTCGGGCATGCGCGCGCGTACCACTTCGGTGCCGTTGAGATACGCCACGGCGCCATCGTCGGCCACCAGGTCGAGGCGGAGCGCGGAGTAGCGAATGCCGTCGGGCGCGACGAAGGCGTGGCGGAAGTAGGTGGTGATGTGCTTGTGGCTCTTCTTCGGCCCGAAGCGCACCACGGTGGACTCGTCGCCGTCGCCGTAGCCCAACTCGGCGGGGCCGGAGGCCCAGGCGGAGTCGTCGAAGTCACGGGCGCGCCATGCCGTGCCGGGGTCAGAGCCATCGTCCAGATACTTCCAGACGGCGCCTCGTGCGACGAGGCGCGACGGCGAGGGCGGCATTTGCGTGGCGGCGGGCTTGGCGCCGAAGCAGTAGATGCCGCCCTGGCGGGTGACCACGAAGAGCCTGCCGTCGGCGGCGAGGAGGCTCCACACGTCGCCCGGCACGCGGGTCTGCCACGACGCGCGGGCCTCGGCGGCGCCATCGGGGAGTTCGATGGCGGCCACGAGGCCGTCGTCGCCGGCGCCGTAGAGCCGCGAGCCGGCGCGGATCATCAGGCGGGAGACGCCGACCGCGAGCTTCGCCTGCCAGCGCTCCTTCAGGCGGGTGACGGTTTGTGTGAGGGGGCGGCCCTTCTTATCCTTAAGCGGCTCGCCCTTGGCGTTCTTGCGGGCGACGGTGTGCTTCTCGGCGCCGTGGTGGTAGGCGACGAGGAGGCATTCCTTGCGCGCGCCGCGGAGGGTGAAGAAGCCATCGGCGTCCACCACCTGGGCTGCGGCGACGCACTGCGGCTGCCCGTCGGCCAAGCGATAGAGGGGGCCGTGGTTGTGGAACCACTCGCCGCGTGCCATCACGCCGTAGCCGCCGGCGGACTTGCCGAAGGTGCGGTCGGCCACGCTGTAATAGAGAAACCGGCCGGTGGCGCGGTCGTAGGCGGCGGGCACGGTGCAGCCCCCGGCCACGAGCAGTCGGTCGCCGGCCACGGCCAGGTAGCCCTGGGGCGCCACGCCGGCGAAGGAGGGCGCGCCATGCTGCTGCTTCACATACACCGAGCCGCTGCCGCTGTTCTCCCAGACCACCTGGCCCGTGGCGGGGTCGAGGGCGTAGAGAAAGGTGCCCATGAAGGGCCAGATGCCGGCCGCGAAGTAGAGCGTGCCGTCGTGGACCACGGGCGCGCCCCGCGCCGGCCACGTGGAGACGAGACGCCCGTTGCCGAGCACCATGCCACTCGACGGCCCGGCGCGGAACTTCCAGAGCCGCTTGCCGTCTGCTGCCGCCAGGCAGTAGAGGTGGCCGTCGTCCGAGGCGAAGTACACCTTGCCCTCGTGGGCCACCGGCGCGAAGCGCACCGGGCCGTCGGCGTAGACCCGCCAGCGCTCCTTGCCCGTGGCCGTCTCGTAGGCGGTAAGGCTGTCGCTCGCCATGGACGGCACGAAGAGCAGCTTGCCGGCCACGATGGGCTCGTAGGAGGCGTCGAACTGGAGCTTGGCCTGCGTGGCCGGCCAGGCGGGGCGGGGCCGAGGCAGCTCGAGGTGCCACTGGAGGTGCAGCGTGGCGGCGAGCGACTCGGGCGACGCGCCGCCGCGGCTCGAGTCGTGGCGCCACATGGGCCAGTCGCCGCTTTCTGCAGGGGCGGCCAGCACCAGGAGAGAGAGACACAAGATGCCCCAGGCGGGGCATCGGGTGGAGCGTGGGCGCAAGAGAGGCCATCCTTCAATCCGTGTAGAGCGAACCCTCCCTGGCCACCTATTCTACCATGGGTGTTGGCGGAGCGGAAGACGGGATGTGCGGTGAGCCGGCCCGGCGCTCAGATCGGCCGCGGCTGCTGGTTGATCCAGAGGTGGAACGGCTGGAGGTTCAGCCAGCAGTAGGCGGCGGGGTCGGGGCTTCCGGCGCCCGTGGGCGGCCCGACGGGTGTGATGCCAGGGCCGATGGCACGTCCGTAGGGATCCACGTACCACTGCGGGCCGTTCGTGATCTTGATCCGGCGGTTGAGTTCGGCGATCCACAGGGGATGGAGTATGCGGATGGCGCGCTGGTAGTAGGGGTTGCTCCACGCGGCCTGCGGCGGCCCTGGCGGCGGCCAGGATGGCGGCGGTGGCGGCGGCGGGGTCGGAGGGTTCGCCACGGCTTGGAGGATGAACTGGACGAGCAGCTCCGAGTTGTCCACCGGGCGGTCCAGCCGAATCTGGAATGTGTATTGGCCCGCACGCGGCGTGACGATGCGGGAGTTCCAGATCGACGGCATGGGGTCCTGGTCGGGGAGGAACTGCAACCCCGCCGGTGGGTTCAGCGGCGACACGGCCATGCGTGTGTCGAAGGGTGCGGTGATGATGAGCTGATATGTGCCCCGCAACATGAAATGGTTCACTCGATAGACCGAGTCGCGGGCACGTGTGTCCACCCCAAACACGCGGATCGGGTCGTTCTGTTCCATCGTGGCCCCTCCTTGATGTGCCGTGCGATCATCTCTTCCCCGTGCCGATGATACTGCCTGCACGGGCAGGCGTCAACTCCCCGCTACTTGCGCCCCGGCCACACGTTCATCGTCGTTGCCTCTCTCGGCACCGTGCCGAAGGGGCCGGGGGCGAGGGCGCCGGGCGTGCGGGGCTTGCCCAGCAGGTCGTGGGTGATGGGGGCGAGCGGCGTGGTCTTCGGCGGCGCGCCCTTGACCGACCACGTGAGGGTGAGCGTGGCGCGGTCGAGCGTGGCCGTCACGCCTTTGGCCAGGTTGCCCGCCACGGTGCTCTTGCCTCGGGTCTGCTCCACGGCGTCCTGGCCGTTGGCGACGAACACGTTGTTGAGCACGCGGTGTCCGCCGCTGGTGATGGGCTGGCCGTAGAGCTTGCGGTTGGTCACTTTGCCGCGGAGGATGACGGCGGCTTTGGTGCAGCGGGCGATGAAGTTGTGGGCGAAGATCTGGTTCGAGCAGTCGTGCTCGTAGATGCCGCTGCCGTGGATGTCCCAGATGATGTTGTGGTCGATGAGGTTGGGGCGGTTGGAGGCTTCGATGAAGATGCCGCCGTGGTATTTCGAGCGGGAGCCGATGATGACGTTCTGCGTGCAGCGGCTGTTGTCGTTGGTGTAGTCCATCCAGATGCCCGAGCCGTGGAGCGTGTCGAGGATCAGGTTGCGGCGGATGAGGCATCGGGAGTTGAGGTGGGTCTTGATGCCGCCGGTTTCGTAGAGCCGCTCCACGTTGTGATAGGCGCAGCGGCGGAGCACGTTGTCCTCGATGAGCAGGCCGAAGTCGCCATGAACCCCGATGCCGGCGATGCCACACACGCCGATGTCCTCGAGGGTGTTGCGGCGGCAGATGTGGTGGCCCACGACGGGCGGCTGGGGCCACTTCCAAATCTGTGTGCCCAGGTCAATGCCCACGCCATTCACGTGGCGCACCGTGTTGTCTTCGATGATCCAGTGGTGGCCGCGCCAGGTGGAGATGGCGCCCTCCTGCTGCATGGGGAAGCAGTTGCCCACCTGCTCCACGACGAAGCCCTTCACGCGGATGAAGCCGAGGCCCATCTCGGCCGGCCCGAAGGCGATGCGCTCGGTGGTGATCTCGAAGAGCCTGCCGTTGGGGTCGCCGCCGAAGGGGTGGATGTGGATCACCTGGGCCTTGCGGTCCACCCAATAGCTGCCCCTGGCTTTCGCCAGCGACTGCCAGCGGGTCACCTGCTCGAGGCGGCGGCCGTCCTGGAAGATCATCCCGCGCGGCAGCGTGTAGGGCAGCTTACCGCGGAGCGCGTGCGCCCAACTCATCCAGTCAAACTGCTGGCTCGTCACGTTCGGCAGGTCGAAGGGGTTCCAGCGGGGGAAGTACTTCTTCGCCAGCGGCGCCTGCCAGGCTACGGGGGACGTCTGGCCGCCGTGCGTCGAGCGCGTCCACTTCTCGGCGAACACCTTGGAGCCTTTGATCACCGCCGTGGCTCCGGGCGCGGCTTCGTAGGCGATCATCTTCGTGGGGCTCGTGCCGCCGCGGGCCGGCTTCACGTGCTCGCGGTACACCCCCTCGGCCACGACCACGCGCTCGCCCGGCTGGAGCACCTCGGCCGCCTTGCCGATGGTCTTGAAGGGCCGCTCCGCCGTCCCCGGCCCGTCGTCAGTCGCCCGCGGATGCTTCTGATCCACATGGTAGGTCTTCGCGAACTCCGCCACCGCCTCCCACGTCTTGAACTCGCTCCCATCGGGCAGCAGCACTTTGGGCGTGAGGCTCTTCAAGAGGAGTCCTCCTCTGGCGCGTTCCTGTGTTGCGCCGTGAGTAAGTGGGGCAGCAAGAGCTAGCAGAGCGAACGCTCCGAGGCACAGGCTTCCGTGCATTCCAGGTTCCTCAGGTGTTATTGCGGTCTGTGCCGTTCGGCGCGCCTCGGCTCGTGGAGCATGAGCTGCTCGAGCTCGGCGGCGATGCGGCGCGGGTCCATCTTCTCGACGAAGTAGCTGTGGGGCTTGTCGGGCTCGGGCCGCCATTCGTTCTCGGCGTTGGGCAGCAGGTGCATGTGCCCCTTGGTCTCGAGGCCCCAGTGGTCGGCGAGGCCGCCGTCGAGGCCGCGCACGGCGTAGAGGATGGCCGTCTGGTCCCAGCTCTGGCGGTCGGTGAGCCCGTTGTAGAGCTCGTAGGCTCGGCGGACGGGGCTGGACTTGGGCAGCACGTGCAGGCCCTTGCCCGTGCGAATCTTCTCGCCGATCTCCCAGCCGGAGAAGATGATGGGCGTGGGCCACAGGGGGATGGAGCCCACGGCGCCGTCGGCGTCGTGCACGAGATTGGCCTCGCGTCCCTTGGGCAGCCGTCCGCCCATGCACACCCAGGCCCGCACCTTGCGACGCACGAGGTCGGCGCCGCCGAGGGGCGAGTGCTCGTCGGGCTTCGTGCGGAGCAGGTCGCGGAAGTTGGGGAGCTGGCCGATGGACACCATCACCACGGCGCCATCGGCCTCCTTGGCGAGCACCCGACGGTAGAGCAGGGCGGCATCGGGCGCGGCGTCGGCCGACCTCAGGTTGCGGGGGAACTCGGTGGCGATGGCCTGGGCGTAGCGGGAGCGTTTGTTGAACGCCTTGCCCTTCACCACGCCCACGGGGATGTGGGGGCGGCCGAAATACACGTTCAGCGCGTCGAGGCACAGCGGGCCCCAGGGGTTCTTGCACGACACGCCCATGGCGAGGATCGTGCACTCGCCGCGGTCGGCCAGTGCGTGGAGGAGGGCCACGGCGCCCACGTCGTCCACGTCGCCCTGGATGTCGGTATCGAGAATGAGACGGACGGGGCGGGCCTCGGGTGCGGCGTGGGCGGCGAGGGTCATGAGCAGGGCTCCGAGGAATCGTGTTGCTGCGAGGCGCATCGGCGCGTCCCTTCCAGGATTGGGATGAGATTCAGGATGAGTATACGCGGGCCGTCGCGGGGAGTGCAAGCGGGCGGCGTCAGTGCCGGTTCCCGAGAGCTCTATGCACGCGGCTTGCTCGACGAGCCATGCCTCTGGCCTGGGGATCAGAGATCGGGCATCATCGCCGTCAATCTGTTGCTTCACCGATGGAGTTGCCCAGGTCGACAGGCAGGCCCTACGCTCTAGTCGCTACCCGCGCTTGCCCTGTCGATCAGCTTCCCTCTGGATCCCGGGCCAACGGCGCCCGTTTCTATCTGCGACAGATTCCATTGGTAACCTTCGTGGTCTGGGGCGAGTTCTACAGCCTTCCTTGCTAGTTCGACGGCTTCTTGTTGTCTGCCGAGTCTTGCCGCGCAGATCGCGAGATTCCCTGGGACCCTCTCATCGTCTGTACTATAGTGCATGGCGCTACGCAGCAATGCATACGCGTCCTGGAAGCCCCCTAACAGCATCCCACATATGAACACTATACTCGCGTTGCTGTGGCCGGTTCAAGGGTAGTTCCTGTCCGCGTTCGGCTGGGCAGTTGACGCCCCGACGGGGTTCCTGTATTCTCACGGGGCACCGGAAGCCCATCTTTCTCGACCCCAACACTCCCTGAGAGGAGAACGACGATGAAGCGTGCCCTGACGTTGGTGTGTGTGGTGGCCGTGCTGCTGGCCGGCGTGTCGTTGGCCGAGGCGGCGAAGGCCGTAGTGAGTGGCAACGGCATCTCGGCGGCCAAGGACGCCAAGGCCGCCGGCGCCGCAGCCGCCAACAAGGCGAAGGCCGCGCTCGGCGACTGCAAGGCCAAGCTGGTGCTCGTGCACTACAGCGGCCCCATGATCGGCAAGGCCGCGCAGGTGGCCGAGGGCGTGGCCAGCGTGTTCAATAAGGACACCATCTACGGCTGCGGCGCCTACTCGGCTCTCACCCAGGACGACAACAACGCCACCGTGGCCGTGCTCGCCCTCGGCGGCGACGTCGCGATCACCGCCGCCGTGGCCGAGGCCCCGAACCCGAAGCAGGACGTGGCCTGCGGCACGAAGCTCGGCGAGCAGCTCAAGGACGCCGCCGCCAAAGGCCCTGGCAAGGTGCTCCTCCTCTTCGGCGCCTGCCACATCCCGCGCAACAACCAGGTGGTCAAGGGCATCTGCTCCGTGCTCGGCGACACGTTTCCCATCGTGGGCGCCGCCGCCTTCCAGGACAGCGTGGTGGCCAAGGGCGAGGTGGTGCAGGCCAAGAGCAACGTCGGCCTGCTCATCACCGGCGACTTTGCCTGCGGCTTCGGCCTGAACAAGGACATGAGCCCCGAGGGGCTGATCAGCTCCGCCACCAAGGCCTTCGAGACCGCCATCGGCGGGAAGAAGGACAAGGTGGCCCTCGTCCTCGTGTTCGACTGCGGCGGCCGCCGCGGCGCGATGCTCAAGAACAAGAACTTCCCCAAGGAACTCGAGGCCATGAAGGCCGTGGCCGGCAAGGCCCCGATCTTCGGCTTCTACGGCAGCGGCGAGATGGGCTGCAAGGCCACCGGCGCCGCGCCCACCGGCGTGGGCTACCACATCTCCGCGTGCGCCATCTGCATCGAGTAGGCCTCGTCCTGTCCTGACTCGCCGAGGAGCCAACCGCTATGATGCTCCCTCATGCAGCCGGTGCGCGAGTGGAGCGTCAGAAGATCACGGAATACCTCCTCAATCCGGCCCATCCCCGGGGCAAGAGCAAGGCCCGTTTCCTCGTGCGCTACGGGTTCAGCCGTGGCCGGTGGCAGGAGTTGGCTGAGGCGCTCCGCCAACACGGGCAGAGCAACCCTGTCGTTGCGGCGGTTGATTCCTGCTTTGGCACGAAGTACAATGTGGAAGGTCCACTGAGAACCCCGGACGGGCGGAACCCGCGGGTGAGAACGGTCTGGATCACAGCGCCAGCATCGCGGGAGCCACGGTTGGTCACCGCTTTTCCGGCGGAGGAGTTCTCCGATGATCCGTGAACATGATCAGGTTGCATTGACGGAGGCCGTACCGGCAGACGGCCTCGTGGCCGGCGATGTGGGGACCGTGGTACACATCTACGACAACGGGCAGGCCTACGAGGTCGAGTTCGCGACGCTCCGCGGGCAAACGGTCGCGGTGACCACCCTCCTCGCCTCGCAAGTGCGCCCCGTGCACAGGCATGAGATGACTCACGCCCGGCCACTTGCCACTTCCTGAGACTGACGTTGTTTCCTCAGAGCACAGGGTTGGTCGGCCACCGCGCCGGCCCGCCCGTTCGCTTCCCAGAGCAGTGAGTGCAGCCCATGAGCCTGTGGAACCCGGCCCGCCTGCGACTTCTCGGGAGCGTGCTCCTGGCGATCGCCGGCGCGGCTGCCTCTGTCGGAGCCCAGGAGAGTCCCATGCGTCCCCTCGTCGGCGCCATTCGCTGGGACGCCTGGCACGGCGACAAGGGCACGCCCGGCCAGGCCGTGCAGCGCGCGCTCGGCCCAGCCAAGTGGCACCATCGCCTGCCCTTCTTCGCCCAGGTGCGCGACGACGGCAGCGTGGCCATCGACGGCGCGCGGCAGGACGTGATGGACCAGGAGATCCGCTACGCCGTGCAAGCGGGGTTGGACTACTGGGCCTTCGTCACCTACCCGCCCGACACGGCCATGAGCCTCGGCCTGAAGCTCTACCTCACCAGTCGCCTGCGGACGCAGATCCGCTTCTGCCTCGTCACCGAGTGCAGCCGTTGGCGCGACCCCGCCTTTGTGTCCCGCTTGGCGAAGCTGATGCGGGAGCCCGGCTACCAGACGGTGTGCGACGGCCGGCCCCTGCTCTACCTCGGCTTCATCACCGCCGACAAGCTCCAGCATGCGTGGCAGGGCGCCGACGGCTTCCGCAAGGTGGTCGATGGCCTGCGCGCCACGGCGCTCCGCGCGGGACTCAAGGACCCCTACGTGGTCGTCATGGACTCCAATCCCGCGCAGGGCAAGCGGTGGGCCGAGGCCCTCGGATGCCAGGCTATCAGCAGCTACGCCGCGCAGGCCGGGGGCCGGGGCGCGTCCTACGCCGCGTTGGCACGCCACGCCGAAGCCTCCTGGGCGCGCGGCAAGGCCATCGGCGCCCACGTGGTGCCCTTGTGCATGGCCGGCTGGGACCGCAGGCCCCGCGTCGAGCATCCCGTGCCGTGGGAAACGTGGCAGAAACCCGGCCAGGGACTCGACCGCTTCTACCACGCGCCCACTCCCGCGGAACTGGCGACTCACGTGCAGGATGCGCTAGACTGGCTGCGCGACAACCCCGCCGCTCCGGCTCGCTGCGCGCTCATCTATGCCTGGAACGAGAACGACGAGGGGGGCTGGCTCGTGCCCACGCTTGCCGCCGATGGCACGCCCGACACCCGCCGCATCGAGGCGCTCGGCCACGTGCTGCGCCGCCCACCCGCAGAGGAACCCCGCCGATGAAGCCCGCCCGACGCGAGTTCCTGCTCGCCAGCGCCGCCGGCTCCGCGCTCGCCCTTGCACCCGCGACCACTCGAGGAGACCGAATGGCTGCCCCGCCCAATCTCGTCTTCGTCTTCGCCGACCAGATGCGCGGCCAGGCCCTCGGCTTCCTGGGCGAAGACCCTGTCCTCACGCCCCACCTCGACCGCTTCGCCTCCCAGGGCATCGCGCTGCCCCAGGCCGCCAGCAACTACCCCGTGTGCAGCCCCTACCGCGCGATGTTCATGACAGGCAAGTGGCCCCACGCCAACAAGGTGATGAGCAACTGCACGTCGAAGACCGCGCCCTACAACTGCGAGCTCCAGCAGGCCGACCGCTGCTGGTCCGACGTGCTGAAGGACAAGGGCTACTCCCTCGGCTACATCGGCAAGTGGCACCTCGACGCGCCCCGCAAGCCCTTCGTCAAGAGCTACAACAACCGCCCCGAGTTCGCCTGGAACGAGTGGTGCCCGCCCCACCGCCGCCACGGCTTCGACTTCTGGTACTCCTACGGCACCTTCGACCAGCATCTGTCGCCCGAATACTGGTCCACGAACATGGAGCGCCACGAGCGCGTCAAGGTGAAGCAGTGGGGCCCCGAGCACGAGACCGGCTTGGCGCTCAAGTACCTCCGCAACGAAAGCGGCGCCTACCGCAAAAAGGGCAAGCCCTTCGCGCTCGTCGTGAGCTACAACCCGCCCCATACCCCCTACAACCAGGTGCCGCCGCGATACGTCGAGCGCTACGGCGACAAGGCGTGGCAGGATCTGCTCGTCCGCAAGAACGTGCCGCTCGGCCGCGACACGAGAGCGGTCCGCAGCGCCAAGCGCGACATCAAGAACTACTTCGCCATGGTCACCGGCGTGGACGAGCAGTTCGGCCGCATCGTGCAGGCCATCGACGACGCCGGCCTCGGCGAGAACACCCTCGTCGTCTTCACCGCCGACCACGGCAACTGCCTCGGCAGCCACAACATCCCGACGAAAAACGTCCACTACGAGGAATCCATGCGGGTGCCCTTCCTCATCCGCTGGACGGGCAGGCTCAAGCCGCGCCGCGACGACCTGCTGCTCTCCTCGCCCGACATCTATCCCACCCTGCTCGACCTCATGGGCTTCGCCGCCGACATCCCGAAAGCCGTGCAGGGCGTGAGCCACGCCAAGCTGCTGCTCACCGGCAAGGGGCCGCGACCCACGTCGCAGCTCTACCTCTGGGTGCCGCCGGGCCAGCCCGCCTTCGGCCGCCGCGGCGTCCGCACCCACAGCCACACACTGATGATCAGCAAGAGCAAGGGCAAGCCCGTCGGAACCGTGCTCCACGACAACGTCGCCGACCCCTATCAACTCAAGAACATCGCTGCCGACCGGCCCGACCTCGTCAAGCAGCTCACCGACGCCGAGCTGATCCCGTGGCTCGAAAAGACCGCCGACCCCTGGCTGGAGACGCGCAAGGGAGACCGAGCATGAGCGAACGACACACCACGAGTGAAGCGAAACGCATCCGCCGCCGCCTCTTTCTCCACACCCTCGCCGCCGGCGCCGCGGCGGCTGCGCTGCCGAAACGCGCACGCGGCGCCGCCGACCGCCCGCCGAACCTGATCGTCATCATGGCCGACGACCTGGGAGCCAAAGAGCTCGGCTGCTACGGCCACCCCGAGCACAAGACGCCCCACCTCGACCAGCTCTCCCGCACAGGCGTGGTGTTCAAGACCTGCTTCACCGCGCCCATCTGCCACCCGACCCGCTTCGAGATCATGACCGGCCAGTACGGCTGCCACAACGGCGTGCTCCACTTCGCCGGCCGCCGCGGCGGCCCCAAGCCCTCCGACCCCGCCGAGCAGATCGTCAACCACATCACCTTCGCCCAGGTGCTCAAGCCCAAGGGCTACGCCACCGCCCACGCTGGCAAGTGGCAGCTCAGCGGCAAGGTGCCCACCCTCGTCACCGAGACGGGCTTCGACGAGTACTGCATGTGGGCCTACAAGAACAACCTTCCGCCGAGTGTCGAGCACACCGGCGGCTGGGAAGGCCGCGTCGGCGGCAAGACCTCGCGCTTCTGGCACCCCTCCATCGTGCAGAACGGCAAGTACCGCCCCACGAAGCCCGACGACTACGGCCCCGACATCTTCACCAACTTTGCCATCGACTTCGCCACGCGGAACAAGCACAAGCCGTTCTTCATCTACTATCCCATGGCGTTCACCCACGCGCCCTACTACACCACGCCCGACACCACGAAGAGCCCGGATGACCGGTTCAAGCACCTGAAGGCCAACTTCCAGTGCAACGTGGAGTACATGGACAAGCTCGTGGGCCGCATCGTGGCCGCCGTCGAGAAGCTCGGCCTCCGCGACCGCACGATCATCTTCTTCACCGGCGACAACGGCACCGGCGGCAGCGGCAAGGGCCAGGTGACCGAGCTAGGCGCGCGCGTGCCCATGATCGTCAACTGCCCTGGCACCGTGAAGCAGCGGCCGCCCACCGACGAGCTGGTGGACACCGCCGACGTCATGCCCACGCTGGCCGACTTCGCCGGCGCCGCCGTGCCGAAGGACCGGCCCATCGACGGCCGGAGCATCGCGCCCTTCCTGCGCGGCGCCGCCGACGCCACGAAGGAATGGGTCTTCGCCTACCTGGCCGACGGGCGCATCCTGCGCACCAAGCGCTGGCTCCTCGAGCGCAACACGCCCCGCCGATTCGGCCGCCTCTTCGACTGCGGCACGAGCCGCGATGGCACGGACTACAAGGACGTGACCGATTCCACTGCCCCTGAGGTGGCCGCCATCAAGAAGAAGTTCGCCGCCATCCTCGCCAAGCTCCCCGCGCCCGACCTGCCGCCCCCGAAGCCGAAGGACAGGCCGAGGCGCGGCAAGCCGAAAGGCAAAGGCGCCAGAAAGACGGAATAGCCCGTGCGGCTCTCACGGAGCCGCCGGGCGGACGAACAGCCACTCCGCCTCGGCCATGACGGTGCGGTGGAAGCGGCGGGCCTCGTGGCCCATGGCGGCCCACTCCGCCTGGGTGTAGACCACCACACTACGTCAACGCGGGGTACGAGGGCTAGCCCGCCGGCACGCTGCGGCCCGCGTTCTTGTAGCTGTCGAGGAGGCGTGTCAGGCGGCGGACCACGGCGGGGCGCTCGCCGAAGAGGTTGTGCTTCTCGGCGGGGTCGTCGTCCAGATGGTAGAGCTGGCCGGGGGTGTCGGGCTTGGGGCCCGTGCCGCGGGGCCGCACCCAGCCGCCGGAGTCCTGGTTGTTGAGGATAAGCTTCCACGGCCCCTGGCGGATGGCGAACACCCCGAAGACGGAGTGGGACACGATGGCCTCGCGGAGCGGGGCGTCGCTCTTCTTGCCGAGGAGCGCGGGGAGGATGTTGCAGCTATCCGGGCCGGCGTTGGCAGGGAGGGTGGCGCCGACGAGTGCCGCGCCGGTGGCCAACAGGTCGGTGAGGCAGACCGGCTCGTGGCTCACGGTGCCTGGCTGGGTTCGGCCTGGCCAGCGGGCGAGGAAGGGGACGCGATGGCCGCCCTCCCAGGTGTGGGACTTGAGGCCGCGCAGGTGGGCGGCGGGGCGGTGGCCGTTGGCGCCTTCGCGTGGCCCGTTGTCGCTGGTGACGATGAACAGGGTGTCGTCGGCGATGCCGAGGCGGCCGAGGGCGCCCGCGACCTGGCCGACGCACCAGTCCACGAGGGCCACTTGGTCGCCGCGGGAACCGGCGGCGCTTTTCCCCTGCACGAAGGCCGGCGGCAGCCACGGCGCATGGGGGGCTGAGAGGGCCAGGTAGAGGAAGAAGGGGCGCTGCGGTTTCTCGGCTCGGGTGCGCTCCATGAACTCGATGGCCTTGCGGGTGAAGGTGGGGTCCACGTTCTCCAGCTCGAATCCTGGCGCCACCCAGCCGGGGCGGGGGCGGTAGTCGGGGTGCTTCTTCTTGTCCACGGCGATGGGCTTGTCGGGGATGCCCACAGTGCGGTCGTTCTCGATGTAGCAGAAGGGGCCGTCGATGGTGGAGCAGGCGGCGGTGAAGTAGGCGTAGGTGAAGCCGAGCGCGGTGGGCCCGCCCTGGATGGGCTTCGTGAAGTCCACGTTCATCCCCGTGGCGGGGTCGCCGTCCTGCCACGAGCCCTTGAAGAGCCGCTGCGCGTCGTTCCACGTGGGCGCCAGGCCGTTGTGGCGCGGCCAGCCGAGGCCGAGATGCCACTTGCCGATACAGGCGGTGGCGTAGCCGTTCTGCTGGAGCAGCGACGCCACGGTGGTGCGGGTGGGCTCGATGAGGGGCGGGGTGTAGCCTCCCACGACGCCGCGCTGGAGCCAGGTGCGCCAGCAGTAGCGGCCCGTGAGCACGCCATAGCGGGTGGGGGTGCACACCGCCGAGGGCGCGTGGGCGTCGGTGAAGCGCACGCCTTCGCGGGCCAGGCGGTCCATGTGCGGCGTGGGGATTTTGGAGGCCGGGTGGTAGCAGCCGA